>JAIYBI010000158.1 GCA_027488595.1 Opitutaceae bacterium
ATCACCGCCACGACGGTCAATGCCGCCGCCGTGCTCGGCCTGAGCGACCGCGGCACGCTGGAGGCCGGTCGCCGCGCCGATTTGCTCTTGCTCCGCCACACGGATGAGCGCGCACTGGCTTACGAGTTTTCCGGCAACCCGGTGGACATCGTGATCAGCGGCGGACGGCGGATCGTGTAAGAAATCTCACCGCCGCGCCACTTCACCCGATCGCCAGAAGCTCCACCTCAAACACCAGCGTGGCGTTTGGCGGGATGGCTCCGGGATAACCGCCCGCTCCGTAACCGAGCTCGGGCGGGATGGTGAGCTTCACCTTGTCGCCCACGATCATCGCCGCCACGCCCTGATCCCAACCGCCGATCACCTGACGGGCACCGAGCACGAAACTGAAGGGCTCGTCGCGGTCCACGGAGCTGTCGAACTTCTCGCCGCTTGTCAGCCAGCCGGTGTAGTGGACGGTCACCAACTGTCCTTTGCGCGGCGCGGCGCCGGAGCCGGCGACGAGTTTCTCGATTTGCAGATTTGCCATGAAAACTACAGTCGCCCCGCCGCTACGCGCGTCAATCCAGCACGACGCACGGCCAAATATCAGGCGCGCTCCGGCGTTGCGGTGCGCTCAGGCCGACCCAAGCTGCGCGCCGATGCTGAACTTCAAAACGATTATCACCCACCCCGGCGGCGCGCATAAAGACGAGTTCCTCGCCTGCTGCGTGCTTCTCGCCGAACGGCCCGCGCCGATCTTGCGCCGTGACCCCAGCGAGGCGGAACTCGCCGACCGGACGGTGTGTGTCGTGGACGTCGGCCACCGCCACGAGCCGGACCTGCACAACTTTGATCACCATCAATTCCCGTCGGACCACACGCCGACCTGCTCGCTGAGTTTGGTGCTGCAACACCTCGGGCTCTACGAAGACGCCCGTCAATTCTGCGACTGGCTGGAACCGACCGAGTGGTTCGACTGCCGTGGCCCACAGGCCACCGCACGCTGGCTGGGCGTGCCGCGCGAAGTCATGAGTAAGCTCAACTCCACCATTGATCTGAGCCTTCTACGCCGTTTCGCGTTCCAGAACCGGCTCACACCCGGCGAGCCGATTTGGGAAGTCATGCGCATGATTGGCGAGGACATCACAAGCTACGTTCGCACGCTGCGTGCCCGCCTCAATTTCCTCAATCAAACCGCCGTGTTCTGGGACTTCAACCTTGGCACAGAACCGGGAAAGTTCCTCTTCCTGCCGCGCACCGAGCCCATGCCCGACGAGCCCTCGATGGCGCTGGATCGCTTCGTCGAGGAGAAGGGACTGACCCGCGAGGTCGTCGGTCTGGTTTACCCCGACCGGCGCGGCGGCGGCTACGGGCTTTCACGATTCCGGGACAACCTCCGCCTCGACTTTACCCGCATCGCCGGCGAGGCCGACGTCCACTTCGCCCACGCCCGCGGCTTCGTCGCCAAGACTTCCGCCTCCGAACCGACGCGACTGCGCGAACTCCTCGTGCTTGCCGGCACCGGCGCGGCGAGCCGCTGAGCAGCCGGCCCGCCCGCTTCGTCTGCAGATCCGCCTTCCCCGCATGAGTCGCCCCACTTGCTACCGTTGCTTCTGGCCGGAGGCATTGTGCTGGTGTAAGTCGGTGACTCCGATGCCGACGCGCACGAAATTCGTGCTGCTGATGCATCCGAAGGAGTTCAAGCGCGAGAAGGCCGGCACCGGCCGTCTCACCCACCTCTGCCTGCCCACCAGTGAGATTCACATGGGCATCGGCTTCGACACCCATGAGGCCGTGCAGGCGCTCCTGCGTGATCCCGCCAACTACCCTGTGCTGCTCTACCCCGGCGCGACCGCGCGCAATCTCTCCAAGGGCGAACTCGCCCCCGCTGAACTCGGCGGCCGGTGCCTCGTTGTCATCCTGCTCGACGCCACCTGGAGCTGCGCCCGCAAAATGCTGCGCCTCTCCCCCACCCTCCAAGACTTGCCGCGCATCATGTTCACGCCCGATGCCCCCAGCCGCTACATCATCAAGCAACAACCGCAGGAAGGCTGCCTCTCCACCCTTGAAGCCACCCACGAAACCCTGCTCGCCCTCGCCCGCTCCGGCCTCGATGAGTATCCGCTGCCCGACCAGCTCGTGAGCTTGTTCACGCGTATGCAGGACTACCAAATCCGCTGCGCTCAGGACCCGGATCGCGCTGGCTACCGCCGCCACGCCTACAGCGCGCCCGAGACCCGCCATGGCCCGCGCGGCGCCAGCGCCCGCCGCAGCAACTACCTCGCGAAGACAGCGGGGGAAAAAAACGCCGCGTCCGCCGCCGACTCCATCACGGCCCGGGCGTGACGGGCAGCGCGCTCTTCGTGATGAATGTGACGTCCGGGTCGGAGAGTTTCGCGAAGGGGACGGTGAACTCGGCGTTATCGCTCGTGCGGCGGATTTTCACGGACGACGACGTGCGGGAGAGCAGCAATGCCTCGATGGTGCGGCCATCGCGCCCGGTGAGCGTGCGAACGACACCCGCAGCCACGGCCGAGGCCGCCGAGGGCTGCGGGTTGCGCGCAAACACATCCTCGCCCGACTGAAAACCGAGCGACTCGGACAAGTTACGCTTCGGCTCCGGCGGCGGCGGTTCGGAGCGGCCGGGGCCGGGTTTGGAACATCCAGGATGGAGGAGCAGCCCGAGGATCAGAAGTATTCCGTAATGTTTCATGGCGCGACTAGTGGTGATTTCTCCAGCGACGATCGAAGGCTCAGGCTGTTCATTTTCAAGCGTGCGCGACCAACGCGATATCAGTTCTTCAGGATTTGAATGAAGGTGTCGGGCGGGATGTTCACCTTGCCGATCATCTTCATCTTTTTCTTACCCTCTTTCTGTTTGTCGAGGAGCTTGCGCTTGCGGGAGATGTCGCCGCCGTAGCACTTCGCGGTCACGTCTTTTCGCATCTCGCGCACGTTGTCGCGGGCGATGATCTTGCCGCCAATGGCGGCCTGGATCGCGACCTTGAACATCTGGGGCGGGATGATCTCGGCGAGTTTTTCGCACAAGGTGCGGCCTTTGCCTTCGGCTTTCTCGCGGTGCACGATGCTGGAAAAAGCATCAACCGGGTCGCCGTTGATCATGATGTCCATCTTCACCAAGTCGCTCTGAACATAGTCGCCAAGCTCGTAATGCATCGAGCC
>JAIYBI010000227.1 GCA_027488595.1 Opitutaceae bacterium
AAACACGATGCCCGTGCGCATGTTCAGAATTGCGCAAGGTTTCAGCCCGCGGATCGCGCGCTCATTCTGGAATGACGACTTTCGGGTCCGGCCTCGTGCGCCAACGCATCGGCGTCAGCTCAGGTTTCGATATTCGGGTATGATTTCGTCGGGCACCGATATACGTGTGGCTCCGCATCGCGCGTTCAGGCCGCAGCGGGTGCCTGAACGTGACCCGTTGCAGGGGGCAAGCGGCGCAAACTCCGCGGTTTTGAAAAGATTGTAAATATTTCTCTAACTTGTCGTTATATGCGGGACTTTTGCTCCGGGACGATTTATCACTTTTAAGTGGTAAGCGCTCAAGTTTTGGCGCTTCACCCTCTCCGGGGAATCGTTCGATGAACACCAAACGCAGCACCAAGAAAAGCCCTGCCAGGCCGAAGTCCGCCGCGGTCCCGGCAGCACTCGGTGTGTCGCGCGTTTTGAGCAAAACTTCGTTGCCGCGCATCGCCAGGTCAAAGGAGGTGAATCCCGCGCAGGTTAAAGCCTCCGAAGCTGGGGGCGGCCCCAGGGAGCGGGCGCCTTTTCCGATTATCGGCATTGGTGCCTCCGCCGGAGGATTGGAGGCGATGGAGCAGTTTTTCTCCAATGTGCCCGCCGCGAGCGGGCTGGCGTTTGTGGTGGTCCAGCATCTCGATCCGACGCACAAGGGAATGCTGGTTGAGTTGCTGCAACGCAGCACCGCCATGAGGGTGGTCCAAGTCCAGGAGGGCATGCGAGTGATCCCGGATTGCGTGTATGTGATTCCGCCGAATCACGATCTCTCCCTGCTCCACGGGGTGTTGCATTTGTTCGATCCGGTCACCCCGAGGGGACTGCGTTTGCCGGTGGATTTTTTCCTTCGCACCCTTGCTGCGGATCAAAAGGAACGCAGCGCGGGCATCATTCTTTCGGGCATGGGCGGCGATGGCACGCTCGGGCTTATGGCGATCAAGGAGGCCGCCGGTGTGGTGCTCGTGCAGGATCCGGCCTCGGCAAAGTTTGACGGCATGCCGCGCAGTGCGATCGCGGCCGGCTTGGCCGATATCGTCGCCCCGGCGGACGAGCTGCCGGGCAAGCTGATCGAGTATCTGCGCCATGCGCCCTTGCTGGTGAAGACCGAGCCGGTCGAGGCGAGGGCCGACGAAAGCGAGCTGGCGAAGGTCCTCGTGCTGTTGCGCAGCCAGACCGGCCACGACTTCGCCCTCTATAAACGCAGCACGCTCTATCGCCGCATCGAGCGGCGGATGGGGCTGCACCAGATTTCCAAAATCTCGGTCTATGGCCGATACCTGCGGGAGAACCCCAAAGAGGCCGATCTGCTTTTCAAAGAGTTGCTCATCGGGGTCACGAGTTTTTTCCGCGATCCGGAGGCCTGGGCTCAGCTCTCGGACCAAGTCATGCCCTCGCTTCTGAAGGGTGTTTCTGTGCCGACCTCGCTGCGCGCCTGGGTGGCTGGTTGTTCCACCGGTGAAGAAGCCTACTCGCTGGCGATCATCTTTCACGAAGCTCTCGCCCTCCTGCGGCCCGACTTGAGCGTGACCCTGCGCATCTTCGCCTCCGATCTCGATCGCGATGCGGTCGAGAAGGCCCGCCGCGGCTTCTATCCCTCCAGCATCGCCGCCGAGGTTTCGCCGGAGCGGCTGAAGCGCTTCTTTGTCCCTGAACCGAATGGCTATCGGGTGGTGAAGGCGATTCGCGAGACGGTCATTTTCGCACCGCAGGACATTATCCAGGATCCGCCTTTCACCAAGCTCGACCTCCTGCTCTGCCGCAATCTGCTCATCTACTTCACGCCGGAATTGCAGCGAAAACTTCTCCCGCTGTTTCACTACAGTTTGAAGCCCGGTGGCGTGCTCGTGCTGGGCAGTGCGGAGACCATCGGCGGTTTCACTTCCTTGTTCTCCGCAATCAACGCGAAAGCCCGCGTCTACCGGCGGCTGGAATCCACCGCAGGGCCGGCCACGGCAGACCTGCCGCCCGCGTTTTTACCCAGGTCATCAAGCGCCGATTTTCCTCCGTCAGCTTCGGTTTCGGTGCCGCTCAATCTTCAGGCCGCGGCCGAGCAATGGATCTTGCAGCGCCTCGCGCCGGCGGCGGTTTTGGTCAACCCCGAGGGCGATATCGTATACATCAGCGGACGCATCGGGCGTTATTTGGAACCGGCGATGGGCAAGGCCAACTGGAACATCTTCGCCATGGCGCGCGAGGGCTGGCGCTACGAGCTCTCGCAGGCCTTCCGCAAGGCCGGCGGTCAGACGGAACCCGTCCTGGTGCGTCAACTGGCGACGGGTGGCAGCGCCGAAACCCACTCGGTGGACCTCAGCGTGCAGGGTCTGGTTGAGCCGAAGGCGCTCAACGGGCTCACCATGTTTGTATTCACCGAGGCTCGCCCGCCGGCACCCGCCACCAAAGCCCGCGCCGGCAAACGCACCCTCTCCGCCACCCTCGTGCTGGAGCTGGAAGCCGAGCTGGCCAAGGCGCGGGCCGAGGCGCAGGCCGTGCACGAGCAAATGCAGACCACCAGCGAGGAGCTCAAATCGCTCAACGAAGAGTCGCAATCCACCAACGAGGAATTGCAGTCCACCAATGAGGAGCTTACGACTTCCAAGGAAGAGATGCAGTCGCTCAACGAGGAACTCCAGACCGTGAACGCCGAGTTGCAGGCCAAGGTGGACGAGTTGGTCGCCGCCAGCACCGACATGAAAAATCTGCTCAACAGCACCGAGATCGCCACCGTGTTCCTCGACCGGAACCTGCGCGTCCGGCGCTTCACCGAGCAGGCGACCAAACTCTTTAACTTCATCCCCGGCGACGTTGGCCGTCCCGTCACCGACCTCGCCACGGATTTGCTCTATCCCGAACTGGCCACGGATGCGACCGAGGTGCTCCGCAAGCTGCTTTCCGTGGACAAGGAAATCGCCACCCACGAAGGACGCTGGCTGGGTGTGCGCATCATGCCATACCGCACGATGGATGACCGCATTGACGGCGTGGTGATCACCTTTACCGACATCACACTCGCGAAGGGTCTCGAGGCCCGCCTGCGCAGTGAGATCGCAGGCACCTCAACGGAGAAAAAACCATGAGCACGCCCGCCCCCAAAGTATCGTCCGCCTTGCGTGCGGCGGCGGAAGCCCGCCTCAAGGCCCGCCCGCCGCTGCCCGAGGTGAAAACCGAAGACGATCTGCGCCGCCTCCGGCACGAACTCGAGGTCCATCAGATCGAATTGGAGATGCAAAACGAAGAGCTGCGTGCATCGCAGGCGGAAGTGGCGGCCGGGCTGGCGCGCTACACCGACCTTTTTGACTTCGCTCCGGTGGGCTATTTCGACCTGAGTGCGGACGGGACGATCCGGCTCGTGAACCTTACCGGCGCCCGCCTGCTTGGCATCGAGCGCGCGAGATTGATCACCCGACGGTTTGGCCAGTTCGTGGCGGTGCGCCAGAGAGCGGAGTTTGCCGATTTCATTGATCGGGTGTTCGCCAGCGGAGTAAAGGAGTCCTGTGAAGTCGCCTTGGAAACAGCGCCGGGGCGACCCGCCTGCTTTTTCCACCTTGAGGCCATGCTGGCTCCGAATGGGGAGGCGTGCCGGGTCGTGTTGCTCGATGTCACGGAGCAAACGAAGGCCGAGCAGTCTTTACGCGAGAGCGAACGGTTTAACCGCTCCATCCTTGATGCGCTCCATGCGCTCGTGGTCGTGCTCGACGCCAAAGGCACCATCCTTGCCAGCAACATCGCGTGGCGCGGTTTTGCCGGTGACAACTCGGGCGACTGGCAACTGGTCAGTGAAGGCCGCAACTATCTCACCGTCTGCGAACACTCCGCCGCCACCGGTTGCGCCGATGCAGAGCAGACCATCAAAGGAATCCGTGATGTGATCAGCGGCGTTCAAGCCACCTGGACCTACGAATACCCCTGCCCCGCGCCCGGTGAGCAGCGCTGGTTTGTCTGCCGGGTCAGTCGTATGCCCGGTGAGGGACCAGTCCGGGTCGTGGTGGCCCATGAAAACATCACCGCCATCAAACGCGCCCAGGAAGCACAGCAGGTGATATCCGAACGTCTCCGCCTCGCGGTGCAGGCGGCCAACCTCGGGCTCTGGGATTGGGATATGCTGACCAACCGCGTGGACTTTTCGCCGGAGTGGAAGAGCCAGCTCGGTTACGCCGAGAACGAGATCGGACATGATTTCAAGGAATGGGAGGATCGTCTGCATCCGGAGGACCGCGTCGCCGCGGTGGCCCATCTGCGCCGTTTTCTCGCCCGGCCGGTCGGACCGCACATCGCGGAGTTTCGCCTCCGGCACAAGGATGGTTCCTGGCGCTGGATTTACACGCGCGCCGAAATCTATCGCGATGTCGGCGGCCATCCCATTCGCATGGTGGGTTGCCATCTCGACGTGACCGAGCAGCGCCTGCTCACCGAGCAGGTGTTGCGCACCCAGCGCATGGAAGCCATCGGCACGCTCGCCGGCGGGATCGCGCACGACCTTAACAACATCCTCGCGCCCACCTTGCTCGTCACCGAGATGATCCGCCGGAAGAGTGCCGACCCCGAGGTTCTGCGCCTGGTCGAGATGATTGATGCAGGCACCAAACGCGGTGCGCACATCATCCGCCAAGTGTTGGTTTTCAGTCGCGGCACCCGCGGGCAGCGCAAGACCCTGCTCCTCGTGGAAATCCTGGCCGAGTTGGAAGGTTTTATTCGGGAGACCTTCCCGCGTGAGATCACGTTTATCGTAAAAATCGGCCCCGGCTTGAAGCCCATCCTGGCCGACGCCACCCAGATTCATCAGGTCATCATGAATCTGTGTCTCAACGCGCGCGACGCCATGCTCCCGAAAGGCGGCGTGATCACGGTGAACGCCCGCAACGTGGAAGTGACGCCGGAAGAAGCGCAACCCCACCCGCAGGCCAAACCCGGTCCCCATATTGTGATCGAGGTGAGCGATACGGGACACGGAATGGATGCGAAAACGGCGGAGCGAATCTTCGATCCGTTTTTCACCACCAAGGACGTCGGCATGGGCTCGGGCCTGGGCTTGTCGTCCGCGCTCGGCATCGTGCGCAGTCACCAAGGCTTCATCACCGTATCCAGTGAACCGGGAGCCGGTGCGACGTTCCGTGTGTTTATCCCCGCCGATGAAACAGCGCAGGCGCCCCTTGCCGAGGCACCGCGCAAGACCGCCTACACCCAGGGCAATGGCGAGCGCGTGCTGGTGGTGGATGACGAGGAGATGCTGCGCAATACAACCAAGCTGATTCTCGAAAGTAACGGCTATGTCGTGATCACCGCCGCCGATGGCCGCCAGGCCCTTGAATTGTTCCGGCAGGAAGCAGGCGGGGTTAAAGCGGTGCTCACGGACATAATGATGCCGGAGATGGACGGCATCGCGCTGATCAAGGCGTTGCGAGTGAAGGATCCCAAGCTGCCGATCTTGGTTTCGAGCGGTCACATTCAGGAGAAACACATCGAGATCTTGGCGGCGTTGAAGGTGACTGAGATTCTAGTGAAACCGTATGGAGCCGAAAAACTCCTATCGGCGCTTCACGCCTTGCTGACGGCCCCGCCATTGAAGTGATGCGGCGTCGGAGCCGGTATGGAGCCCAAACTGGCGAGCGAGGACCACGCGGCGCAAATTACTCGGGGTGGCCGGCGAGAAGTCTGAACGACTGCGATTTCAACCTGACGCGCGACCGAAGCGCCTTACAACAACGGTGCGAAAAGCCGGCTCAGATCTTCGGCAAGATTGGCCGGGAAGCGGCGGCGCTTGAGGTGGGCGAGGTTTATGGGGCGGGTGTCGCGGATAAGTTCGCCGGCCCAGGCACGCAGGGCATGCACCTCCGGTGCGCTGTGCATGACCACGCCGATCTCGAAGTTCACAAACAGGCTGCGCATATCCACGTTGGCCGAGCCGATGAGGCCGAGACGGTCGTCCACGATCACCGCCTTGGCGTGCAACATCCGCGGCTCATACGCGAGCACCCGGGCTCCGGCGCGCACGAGCTGGCGCAGGTAGGGACGGCGCGCATAGTCGGCGATCACGTGGTTGGAGCGAGCGGGCAGGATGAGCGTCACGTCGCGGCCGGCGCGGGCCTTCACAACGAGAGTGCGAAGAATGACCTCGTCGGGGATAAAGTAGGGCGTGACCAACCAGATGCTGCGCTGCGCCTCCTGAATCATGGAGAGGATGCCCTCGTAGAGCGGATCGCCGGTGACGTCGGGGCCGCTGGCCACGACCTGGAGCTCGGCCTCCGCGCCGCCGGTCACGGGGGCGGGCGATGGAGTCGCGGGGGCCGCCGAGGGGGCGAGGGTGCGGTGCAGGGTGTCGAGGGACTGGCCGCTGGCGAAGGACCAGTCGGCAAGAAAGACCTCGTCGAGCAAGCCTGCGGCGGGGCCGGTGATGACGGCGCCGAGGTCGGTCCAGCGTTTTTTCCAAGGGTGCGGCCCCATGTATTCGCGGGCGAGGTTGTGGCCGCCGACAATGGCGGTGTGGTGGTCGAAGACGGCAATTTTGCGGTGATTGCGTAGGTTGGCCGAGCCGCGCGAAGAAAGCGGAAGCACGGGCAGAAAGCGGGCGACCTCGCCGCCGGCTTTGCGCACGGGCTCCACGAAGTTTTTGCTGGAGAAAAAGCAGCCGAGGGCGTCGAGCTGGAGGCGCACTTGCACGCCCTCGCGGGCGCGGCGGGCGAGGAGGTTCACGATGCGGCGACCGACGGCATCGCGACCAAGTATGAACGTCGCGATGTGGATGGTGTGGCGTGCGGCGAGAATCTGGCGCTCGAGTTCGAAGTAGGCATCGAGCCCGGAGGTGAGCAAGCGGACGCGGTTTCCGCCCAAGGGCTCGCCCGCGCCGTTGGTGACAATGGTCTGGGCGGTCGGGTTGGCGCGAGCGGCGGTGGAGGCGCGGTCGGCGGGCAAGGCGGGAAGCTTGACCCGGAGGCGGCGTTTGCGGGCGGCGAGCCGTTTGATTTTGCGACCGCCGAAGAGCAGAAAAAGCGGCACGCCCACGTAGGGCACGAGGATGATGCCGAGCAACCAAGCGATGGTGTTGCCCGGCTGGCGGCGCTCGCCGAGCAGGCGGGCCAGGGCGAAGAGTGCGAGCACAACACCGCCGACCGTGAAGAGGTGAGACCAGATGGAGGTCGTCACGACGGGGTCGAGTTCGGCGAGCGGGTAGGGCATGAGCGGCGGTGGCGGACGAGCAGGTTTACGGTTGGGTTCGGATTAGCGTTAATGAGCGTGTTTTAGCGGTTTATCAACTCACACCCGGTTTGAGGCGCAGGACGCGGACAACAAAAAACCCCGCCTTGAAGGACGGGGTTTTAAGAGTGGTGGTGCGAGCTGGAGTCGAACCAGCGAACAGCAAGCTGAATTGATTTACAGTCAACGTCCTTTGGCCACTTGGATATCGCACCAAAAACGGGGAGGGCGAAACGTCGCGAGCCGAGGCGGTGAGTTCAAGGTATTTTTTATCCGGGAACGAAAAAGGATGCGCCTTACGAGGTCGGGACGTGTGAAAACGGGTTGTTTTGGGCCGCGCTGATTCAGCGAGCGACCTTTGGAAATCTGTTCGGCACGAGATCGGGTTGGCCATTGCAAGCAGGCGGCAAAGTCGCCACATCGGGTTGCGTGCGTTTCAAGCTGCTCAAGAATATCCGGTTTTGGTTCGTGATCGGCGGGATGATGATCGGTCTCGTTTGGGCCGGGTTGGCTCAAGCGGGTCTGTTTCGGCCACTGGAGCAGATGTTGGTGGATGCGCGATTCCGTGTGCGCGGGCCGCTGCCATCACCGCTCAAGCTGATCTATGTGGACATTGATACCGAGGCGACGCTTGAGCTCGGCAGCTTCCCGTGGGATCGCGGAATCTTCGCCAAGGTGTGCGAGGTTTTGATCAAACAGGGAAAGGCCAAGGCGGTCGGTATTGACGTGGTGTTTTCCGAGGCGGGTGTGCCCAATATCGCCGACCGCTCGGCGATCAAGCGAGGTCACGAGGAGTTTGGCCGATACCTTTTTCGGGGACCTCCGGTGGTGGTGGCCGCGTCGTATGCCGGCGGCACTAAAATCGCCGCCGATGGAACGCTGCGGCAGCGAAAGTTCCCGCTCGTCGGCGATCGCGAGGCGAGTATCGCCCCGCCGGAGTTACCCGAGTGGCCCATTGGCCCGATCACCTTCACGCCGCCAAACATCGGACTGATTGACACCGTAGGCGGATTGACCCGGGAGGTGCGACTTTTCGCTCCGGTGCCCGGTCGCACGTATCACCAACTCTCGCTCGAACTGGCACGACTGCACTTCGGTGTGCGCTCCAAGGACGTGGCGGTTATGGACGACCGGGTCGAACTCCGCGCGGGCGACGGCACGGTTCTGCGCAGCATCCCCTTCTCGGCCGGGCAGGAGGTCGCGATCAACTGGTTTTCGCCTTGGAAACACCCGACCAACCCGCGTCACAGCATTTTCAAGCTACTGCTGGCATCGCAGTTGTTGGAGTCCGCAGACGCGGAAGAACGAGCGGGGGCGGAGGAGTTTTTCAAAGAGAACGATTTCACCGACGCGATCGTGCTGATCGGCCCGGTG
>JAIYBI010000365.1 GCA_027488595.1 Opitutaceae bacterium
ATCTGATCACCAATCTAACCACGCCCACCATCGTTGTTACTCTCAATGGCATCGGCAGCGGGGCCACCGCTCCGCTTGCCGGCGACGTAGTGAAGCTCTTCAACGGCGCAACCCAAGTCGCCACCGCCACGCTCACGGCCGGCGATATCAGCGCAGGCTCGGTCAACCTCACCACCAGTGTGTTGGCTCCCGGCAGCCTCTCCTTCACCGCCACGGTGACTGACACCGCTGCCCTTCCCAACGTATCCCTCGCCAGCAACACGCTCGTTGTTACGCTAGACACTACGCCTCCCGTCATTGCCACCCCCTCGCCCGTCTCGATTGACTGGGGCTCGAGCTATAGCGAAGTTCTCCCAATCGCCACGGATGCTATCCCTGCCAACCCCGTTGTCACCCCAAGTGGCACAGTAAACGCCGCCAAGCCCGGCGTATACACCCTCAGCTACAACGCCCAGGACACCGCCGGCAATAATGCCGTGCAGGTTCAGCGCACGGTCACGGTTGCTATCGCCAACGCCACCGCTGTCGGTGCGGATGGCCTTACCCCTTTGATGCGCTATGCTCTCGGCGCCAACGGCCCGAGCGACACCGTGCAGGCCCCGGTTGTCAGCGCCACCTCAAACACCCTCGTTCTCACCGCCGTGGTCCGCACCGACGACCCCAACCTTAGTGTGCTCGGCACAACAAAGACCGATCTCACCAGCGGCACTTGGACGACAACCGGCGTGAGTGGCAGCCCGGCTGGAAGTGGCACCGTCGGCGATCAGACCGGGGTGACCTCGGGCCAGCGCAGGGTCTATACCGTTACCACCGGTCCCAGAACGTTCCTCCGTCTCGAAGCTACGCTCGCTCCCTAAATCGTTGCCGAGTTATTCGTAATCAACCCCCCAAAAGTAGACGGCGACACCTGTCGCTTAGAACACATGGAACTGTATTACTCAGGATTGCTCCCTTCCCGGGCCTGCGCAAAGCAGCGGGTTCCAGGGCGCGGCTTCACTCTGATCGAGCTACTCACCGTGATCGCGATCATCGGCATCCTTGCCGCAATCATCATCCCGACTGTGGGTGCGGTTCGCAGAAGCGCTCACAAAGCGTCTTGCGCGAGTAATCTCCACCAGCTTGGAGTGGCGGTGAACCTCTTCGCTCATGATAACAAGGGCCTCTTGCCCAACGGCCAGGACGGGGTGGGTAGGAACGGCGTCGCCGGCGCTAACAACGCCGACCTCCAGCGTATCGGCGCCGATTGGCGAGATGCTCTGGTCGGTAACCCCTCCCAGTCAAAGTCAGGCTACGGTATGACATGGGATATGCTTTTCTGCCCAGGCAACCAGGCATACACCGCCTCGAATAAAACGGAGGCTATGCGCGTCAATACCGGCACCTCCATTCCTATCGGATTCCTATATTTTCCTGGCACGAGCGTTAACGTCGCGACCTCTCAGGGTTCTCAAACGTCCATCTACAAACGCATCTCCGATCCCCTCGGCTACACTTTGATCGCTGCGGATATAAATCGGAAATACCTCAACAACTGGGCTAACGGGGTAAACCACTCGAACGTGGACGGTCCCGTCGGAGGCAACCACCTCTACGTGGATGGCTCCGTGAAATGGGTCGAGGCTTCGCTCTTCGTCACGACTTCTGCCCTTTCATCCAACGGATCTGATTACTACTTCAAAACCGAGGATGTTCGTTAACCGAGCGTTCCATCTGAACGCACGCAAATCACCAGTCTTTTTCACTATTCACAATCTCGGGGGATACGAAATTCCTGCTCCCCTCGACACTTAGTGCCTCGGCAGAGTCAGTTAAACCCCGTCTTCGAACCCTGTCATGTCCCTTACCTCCATCATGAAATCCCCTGCCTATAACTACGCCGCTCTGCTTTTTATCGCTGCCTTCGCGGCACTTACGCCTCTATCGGCCGCAAATCTCACATGGGATACCGATCCTCTCACGCCGGGAAACCAAGCTGGGAGCGGCACCTGGGATATCAACACCACCAGCAACTGGAACGATGGAACTGCCAATGTCCCATGGACCCAAAGCAACGCCACATCGGCGCTCCACTCCGCGCAGTTTGCCGGTGCGGACGCCCCGGAGGGCACTTATACGATCGCGCTGAACGCGTCGGTGGCAATCAACACCACCAACCAAGCGCTACGATTTTCTAATAACGGCACCCTGTTGACTGCGGCCCCCGGAACCACGCCTATTATAACCACTCGCCAGATTTCAACTGATGCAAATAAAACGGCAGTTTTGAGCGGTAATCTGACTCTGTCGTTATTGAATATCACCAACGTCAGCCAAATCAACAGCTACGGCACGCTCATCGCCCGGAACGGTGCAAGAATCAATCCGCTCGGCAATCCTACCCACAGCATTGGCAGCAGGCTCAGACTGCAAGCGGGCTCCGTTTACACCAGCGCTGGCGGTCTTCAACTTGGTGGTCAAACTTCCGACGGTTCCACCACGCAAGTGACCGTGGAGGGAGGCGATCTTAACGTCTCGGGCACCGATATTAACATAATTCTGGCGAACGTAAACGGCACCTCTGGTCTCTACTCTAATACGATTTTGACCCTGTCCTCCGGTAATATCACAAACACTTCGACCGGCGGGGGTATCCGTTTCGGCGGGTCAAGCACCTCCAACGCCTCATTCAATGGCAACGTAAACGGCATAGTGAACCTGGATGGCGGCGTGCTTACGGTCGCCCGGCTCTACGAGACCAATGGCAATTTTACGACCAACTATAATTCGACGCTGAACTTCAACGGCGGCACGCTTAGGGCATTATCCAACACGGCTTATAACACGGCTTCAGGTGGCAATTTTCTCCAGACACTCAACACGGCGCGGGTCAAGGCACTCGGCGCGATTATTGATACTAACGGTGCCAACATCACTATCCGCCAGGCGCTCGTTGCTGAACTCAGTGGCAACGTGTCCACGGGCGGCGGCCTCACCAAAATCGGCAACGGCACCCTCACCCTCACGGGTAACAACACCTACACCGGCAATACGACGGTGTCCGCCGGCACCCTTGCCATCACTGCCCCTTACTCGGCCCTGACCGCGACCACCGTGGCGCCCTCGGCCCGCCTGCAAATCACCTCAGGCGCGACGGCATCGGCCATCCCGACCCTCACCCTCCAGGCGGGTTCCGTCGTAGGCCTTGATCTGGGAACTTATAACGGCTCCGCTCTCGCCGGTGCCAGCGTGGCGACTTTCAATGCGCAAGGAAACTACACCGTCGAGCTCTCGGGCACAAACATCCCCGTCGGTAACTACACGATCGCGACTTACACGCCCGCCTCTAAGACGGGCACCGGAATCCCCAGCCTCGGTTCGCTACCTCCCGGCATGACCGCCACGGTGCAGGATACCGGCAGCGCCATTGTGATTGTTGCCACTACGCCGCAGCTGACCAACTACACCTGGACCGGCGCGACCAACACTACTTGGGATCTCGCGACCGCGAATTGGTCGCCCAGCTTATACATCGAAGGCTCCTTAACTACATTCCCCGATCCTTCGGGTAGCGTCGCGGTGAATCTATCGGGAGCTCGTTCACCTTTCGCGATCTCCCTGAACACCACCGGTTCAAATAGCTATACTTTCGCAGGAAGCGCTATTTCGGGTTCGGCGACGGTGACCAAAACTGGCAATGGTATCGTTACTCTATCTGCTGCAAACGACTACTCTGGAGCTACTTCGATTTCTCAGGGAGCACTTTTTGTCACTACCGATTCGGCCTTGGGTGCAACATCGGGAAATACAATCATTAGCGACCTTGCAGTTTTGGGGCTTAAAGGCGGGGTTACCTACTCTGCGGCCGAGCCAGTAAACTGCGTAGGCGGTGGAAACACCGCGGCAGTTTCCGGCATAACGACAACCCAACGCGGTGTCATCCAGTCAATTGACGGGAACTCAACATTTTCCGGCCCCATCACCATCACTGGTTCGGGTTCCACCCGGTTTGGCGTGCAAGACGGGGCTTCGCTCACCCTCTCTGGCAACATCACCGTGGCGCCTGGGGTGACGGGTGTGTCGGTTCGCCTCCGCTCAGGCAATTTGAATGGGGATTTCATCACTCTTTCCGGGACAGGAAATAACTGGGACCTCGCAACCGGGACATTCACTGGCAATAATGCGGGTAACTCTGGCGTGCGTTTGGGGGCGACAAACGCGCTTCCTACCGGCGTCTCTATCACTGGTTCGGGTAGTTTTACGGGCTCTGCCAACACCCTTGATCTTAACGGGTTTAATCAAACCATGCCCGGATTGGTGAATAGTGATGGCACTGTGCAGATCAGTAACTTGAAGCCGGGCAGCACCTCCGTTTTCACCCTCAATACGGCCACCCTCGATTACAC
>JAIYBI010000274.1 GCA_027488595.1 Opitutaceae bacterium
ATGGAACCCAAGTCAGCGGGCTGTGGAGGGGCGTCGACTGTTAAAACAGCAGCAGGGGTATCGACTGAGAGTTCGCTGTTCATCACTTTTACCCAGAATGAAGAAGTAGCTCCTAGAGCAGGCGTTACCAGCAAAGGCCCGGTTGCGCCTGACACGGGCGAAGACGTTTCGCCGGAGGTGCCGCGATACCATTGATAGGTGAGGACGCCGTTGGCGGTGGCAGTGACGGAGAGGGAGGTGGAGCCTTGCCAAGGCACAACCCCCGACGCGGGTGGCGTCGAAACTACTGGAGGCGTGGCGATCGCGAACTGGGCGGTGACGGTAAGTGTGCTGGTGATTGAAGTGAAGGGCATGTCCCAGCCGGTAAACGTCCGGCCACCGGAGCCGGTCACAGTAGGAGCAATGGCCCCCGAACTGGACCAAAGGCGCTGCACCAGCGCGCCTCCACCGGTGCGGACGCCGAAGGCACCGAGACTGAAGGTGGCGGTGTAGGGACCGCCCGTCACAAGTGAATGGCTATCACCCGCCGAGACAAAGACCGCACCGGTTGCCGATTGTCTTGGGCCGGCCATTGCGTTGCCAATGCCTGCGCCGGCTCGTCCATCGTCATTGAAACCCATGCCCCAAAGTGTGCCGTCGGTTTTCGCGAACACGGAATGTCTGTCGCCCGCCGACGCTGAGACCACGCCGGTGGCAATTTGCTTTGGTGTAGGACCACCCATCGTTAACAAATCACCGAGCCTCCCGTCGCCGTTGCTGCCCATGCCCCAGAGGGTGCCGGCGGTTTTAACGAACAGGCTATGGCTGCTGCCAGCGGAAGCGAAAGCGACGCCGGTGGCGATTTGCGTCGGGGTGCTGTGGGCGACGTTGTCTGAGAAGCCTAGGCCGAGCTGGCCTGATGAATTGCTGCCCATGGCCCAGAGTGTGCCGTCGGTTTTGACGAACAGGCTTACAGAATTACTTGCAGAGACCGAAACGACATTGGTGGCGACCTGAACGAGGGTGGAACGGTTGATCGTAGAGCCGTCGCCCAGCTCTCCGGCTCGGTTGAATCCCATGGCCCAGAGAGTGCCGTCGGTTTTCACGAACAGGCTATGGCCGCTGCCGGCTGCGGCCGAGACGACATTGGTGCCAACCTGAACCGGGGTAGTGCGAGTGGTGGTCGTGCCGTCGCCGAGTTGGCCGGAGGAGTTGGAACCCACGGCCCATAAGGTGCCGTCGATCTTCACAAACAGGCTGTGGCTGCGACCGGCCGAGACCGAAGCGACGTTGGTGGTAACTTGCGTTGGGGGGCGACGGGAGGCGCTGTCCGCAAATCCCAGACCGAGCTGGCCCGAGGAGTTGGAGCCCATGGCCCAGAGGGTGCCATCAGTCTTTACGAAGAGGCTATATTGATAGCCGGCGGAGACGGAAGCAGCACCGGTTATGCCAACGCCGTTGCCAAGCTGGCCATAGGAGTCGGAGCCCATGGCTTTCAGGTCCAGCGTTTCCACCCCTGTCGACTGAACCAGCGGGATCAAAGTGACGGTCGCTGCGGGGCTATCGATAGAGAGTCCGCTGTTGGCCACTCGAACCCAAAAGGATGTGGTGGCGGTCATGGGCGGCGTTACCAACAAGGGGCCGGTTGCGCCCTGCACGGGCAAGTTGGTGTCGCCCGAGGTGCCGAGATACCATTGGTAGGTTAAGGGACCGTCTGCTGTGGCTACGACCTCGAGAGCAGCGGAGCTTAACCAACGCGCGACTTTCGACGCGGGCGGCGTTGAAATCACCGGAGTCGTTGCCCCTGCAACCTGTGCGATGACCGTGAACACGATAGCGGCCACCAGGCTAAAAGGGATTCGAAGTATGCGGGATTGCATGACGAGAAAGTTTCTTCTCAGCGAGAGCGGTCGATCAGCGGGGAGACTGATGGGGTGGGTAACGTTAACTAGGTGGTTTGATGCCGCAGTTCTTCGGTGGAACGGTCCGAGACGTATATCCCGAAGCATGGCTGTAGGCCTCGCAAGGTGGATTTGCGCGTGCAGGCAGGGCATCCCGTCTTGCCATTTCGTGCCGACGCGGCGCTTGCTTCCGGAACTTTTGTAAATCCAGCGAACGATGCTCCTCCTTCTCGCCGTCTCCCTGCTCTGGGCTTTTTCCTTCGGCATCATCAAGACCACGCTCACCGATCTGCCTTCGCCGGCGGTGGCGGTGATCCGGCTGGGGTTTGCGTTGCTGATCTTCGCACCGTTTCTTCGGCCGGGCGCCATCGCCAAACGCACCGCTGCCTGGCTCGCGGGCATCGGTGCGATCCAGTTCGGGGTGATGTATCTTCTCTATCTGCAGGCCTTCCAGCGGCTGCAAGCCCACGAGGTCGCACTGTTCACCATCCTCACGCCGCTCTACGTCGCCTTGCTCGACGGCGCGTTGGAGAACCGGCTCGCGCCGCGCCATGCCGCCGCCGCTCTGCTCTCGGCAGTCGGCGCGGGCGTGCTGGTCTGGGGTGGGGTGGGAACGCCGAATTTTATCATCGGCTTCTTCATCGTGCA
>JAIYBI010000500.1 GCA_027488595.1 Opitutaceae bacterium
AGGGGTGAATCAGGGCGCAAAACATCAGGGGTAAGGGAAACGCGAACGATGCGCAAAAAGCGCAGGAATCAAACCACCTGCCACTCTTACAGTCAGACTAAATCAGGAAACCCGGACGTTTCGAGTGCCACGATCAGACCGGAGCGTCCAGATTGTGCCCGCGGTCACCATCTTGGCGTCACGCTATTCCGCTTGTTTACCCGCGGCACTAGGGGGCGGATGACTTTGGCGGGGCGGCCGAAAACCATGGGGCTGGCGGACACGTAAATCCCCGGGTCACCAGCAAGCCCGCAACGACGCGCACCCCCACCCCATCGGAAAGGTGCACGATGACGTTGTCCTGGATGTTGCTGCCGTCGCCGATGACGATGCTCCCGATGTCGCCGCGAAGGACGGCACCGTAGAACACGCTCGTGTCCCGGCCGAGCGTCACGTCCCCAACGACGGTCGCGCCCTTGGCGATGAACACCGCGCCGGAGGTGGCGGGCGTTTTTGAAAGATGCCGGTCGAGACGTTCTTGGGCGGTCCTGGGACTAAAGGCTATGCGTGGGCGCGCGGTGCTCAGACGTAAACGTAGATGGCGAAGACCACCGCAAGCACGCCGGCACCGACGGCAAAGCCCCGGAGCAAATTACGCTGACGGGCGGCGAGGGCGAAGGTGGACACGATGACGGCAGCGAGGACGGCTAACATTCCGAAGAAGAAACGCTGGCTGCGCAGGTGATGGTGTTCGGCACTGAGATTGGTTTTTCGGACCTGGATCTCGGGGATGCGGGCGATGCCGGCGACGAGCTTGGCCTCCACATCGTAGCGGGCGGCGTTGAAGGTAAGACGGCTGATGGCGGTGACCTCGGCCGCCTTGATGAGGGCTTTTGCGATCAGACGGATTCCGACGCATTTCTCCAACGGATGAGGGTAAGGGCGAGGATCTGGAGATCGAGCCAGGGGGACCAGGTCTCGATGTAGAAAATGTCGTGCTGGATGCGGCGAGGCAGGTCGGTGTCGCCGCGCAGGCCGTTGATCTGGGCCCAGCCGGTCATGCCGGGTTTCACCAGTTGGCGCGGCAAGTAGTGGGGGATCTCGCCGGAGAGGCGCACGACGTGGTGGGGGCGTTCGGGACGCGGACCGACGAGACTCATGTCGCCGCGCAGCACGTTCCAGAATTGGGGGAGCTCGTCGAGGTTCCAGCGGCGCATGAAGGCACCGAGGCGAAGCAGGCGGGGATCGTGGCGCGTGGTGCTGACGTTGAGGTGATCCGTGATGTGCGCATCCGGGGCCATGGAGCGGAGTTTCCAAAGGGTGAAGGGACGGCCGCCGGCTCCCATGCGGGTTTGCGCGAAGAAAACCGGACCAGCGGGAGACTCGCGCTTGATGAGCACGGCGAGCACGGCGACGAGCGGCGCGGAGAGGACCAGACCGGCGAGCGAGCCGAGCACGTCGAGGGCGCGTTTGAGGGCGCGGTTAAAGAGGCGGTTGATCGCGAGCTCTTCGACGCCGAGCACGGGAAGGCGGCCGATGGTTTGCAGGCGCAGACCGCTGACGAGGATTTGAAAGGAAGAGGGAATGATTTTCCAGTCCACGAAGGCTTGTTCGCAGGCCTCGACGATGGTGCGGAGTTGTTCGCGCGGGAGGTCGGTGCGGGCGGCGATGAGCACGTCAACCTCGTGGGTGCGGAGGGTGGCGAGGAGGGTATCGGGACGGCCGAGCACGGGAACGCCGGGGGGCGTGGCCTCGTCGGGCAGGGTGATGACGCCGCAGAAGACCAGCGGGTGGGCGGGGCTTTTGCCGAGATCGGCAACGAGCGTGCGGGCCTCGTCGTTCCAGCCCAGGATGGCGATGCGCTGCCGCAGGCGGCCGACGAGGGAAGGTCGCGCAAAAAAGGCGTAGGCGGCGGAGCGCCAGGTAAACATCAGTGCGAGCGTGATGAGGTAGGCGAGAATGACGAACCAGCGGGAGATGGGGGGCTGGAACTTGAGCACGAGCGAAAGGCTCAGGTAGGCGGCGAGCCAGAAAGTAGTGCCTTTGATGATGAGGTTGAGCGCCTGGAACTTTCGGAGCAAAAGGCGTTCTTCGTAGAGATTCAGCTGGGCGTAGGCCGCGATCAGAAATGCGGTGCCAAGGAGAATCAGCGGCAGGTAACTCGCATAGCGGGCGTCGGGCACATCGAGGCCGAGGCTGCCAAGAGGCGTGGCGTAGCGGACCCAATAACCGAGCGAAAGGCCGGCGAAGGCCACAAGGGCATCACCCGCCAGGAGGACCGAGGGGAGGATGACTTTTCGCAGGCGGGAGGCAGGCGTGACGGACATGGAGCGGCGGCGTGGCGGCGGTTATTCGGAAGCGAGGAAGCCGATTAAGAAGGGGCCGGGCAACCATCCTTTGGGAGGGACAAGACCGGCGAGAGCGGGCGGGAGCTGGATGGAGAATTGAACATTGACGTCAGCCGGGGCCGGGCCGTCCGGGTGGCCCAACAGCACGCCATAGCCGGTGCGGACGCGGCGGAAGCGCAGGCCGTCGGCGAGCGGAGGTGTTGCGAGCGACCATGCTTCGCGCAACCCGGTTGAGGCGGCGGTGGCGGGGAGCGGAGCCGAGGTAAGCAGGGCGAGGACCGCGGGGCGCAAGGCGGCGAGGACGGGCGACCGCCACTCGGGCGACCAGAAGAACGCCGGATCGTGCAAACACTCGGTGGCGAAAGCGCGGAGGGCGGCCGGCGAGTCGCCTTCGTTCAGCCGGGCAAGACCGAGTCCGAAATAAACTCCGCCGCGTTGCGGTGCGAGGCGGGCGACGGTGCGGAAGTGGGCGGCGGCCTCGGCGGGCGCGGAATCGAGCAGGAGCCAGCCGAGATTATAGTGCGCGTATTCGAGGTCGGGGTTGTGCAGAAGCGTGGCGCGCAGGGCGGGGACGGCGGCGGCCGGGTCCGACGAGTGTGTGAAAAGAAAAGAGGCGTATTGGTGGGCGTAATACGGATCAGCGGGAGCCAGCGACATTGCCCGGGTGAGCGCGGCGCTGCCGTCCGACGCGTCATCAAGCGAGCCGGAGTAGGCGGCGCGGGCGGTGAGGTCGCGGAGGGAAGACGGAACAATGGCCAGCACGGCGAGCAGGCCGAGGCCGGACGCGAGACGGGCCGGACGGGTGGCGGCGGCGGGCGCCGGGACGGCCCAGGAAGCGAGGTGCGCGGCGGTTAAAAACGCGAAGGCCGGAGCTGCGAAAGGATGATCGAATAGCAGCACGGTGGCACCACCTGCGATGCCGGCTGCGAGGATGGTGCGGGCCGGTGTCCACGGGGCGGCGCGCAGGCGCGCGGCGATGCCGGCGGCGAGTAGCAGGCCGCCGATCAGGCCCGCGCCACCGAGAGCGGCCCAGAGCTGCGCGGGGG
>JAIYBI010000499.1 GCA_027488595.1 Opitutaceae bacterium
ACACGCATTGACATCATCAACACAGGTTCTGGTTATCTCTCCGAGCCAACGGTGGTCCTCCCAGCACCCGGCTCAGGCGGTGTTCAGGCCGTCGCACGGGCAATCCTCGTCGTTGGTGCCGACCGTGTCACCCTAAACAACTTCGGCCTTGAAACGACTGGACTTATCGGCGGGTTCGAGGTTCCGAGCAGTCGTAGTATCGCAATGAGCTCCAATGGACGCTACATGCTCTTTACATCCGAGGCGGCGAATAACGGAGGTTTCGTCTTCGGGAAATCCAACCAGCGGCCATTGGATAGTAACCAAAAACGTGACGTATTTCTTGTGGACCGGAAGATTAACCAAGCCGTGACGCCGGTGAGAGGAACTGCCCCGACCGTAACACTTACCGTGGAAACTCGAGACCTCACCTTCAATTCGACCCGTGTAATTTCTGCATCCGCCTTTGACGGAGGAGACGTTACAATCAATGGTGATGAACAAACTGCAAAGGATGGAGTGATTAAGACGGTAGAGATCTATGCGAATAATGTAATAATTGCTCGCAATTCTCTGGTAGGGACAACCTCCACGTTGGTCCTCGACGCAACGTTCACTGCTCCACAATTGGCTGGGCCAACCCAAATCTACGCAGTTGCAACGGATGGAAACGGTAATCGCTCCTTCTCGGCGCCCGCCATCATTCAGATTCTGGCGCCTACAACTCAGAAACCAAGTGTGGCTTTAGCAGCCGATTCAACCGTCATATCAGTTGGAGGCTCCGTAAACCTTACCGCAAGTGTTTCCGATCCCGAGAACCAGATTGCCGCGGTATCATTCTATTCCAACGGCTTACTGCTTAACACAGATGTTTTGGCTCCTTTCCAGTATAACTACACGCCTACATCGAGCGCTGATTATAAGTTAACGGCGGTTGTGGTTGACGGCCCCGTGGTATTGGACATTGCCGGACTGCCCTCGGTGAGGCGTAATGATTCGATATCCAATGAGTTGGTTCTAAGGGTGCTACCTCCTCCGAGCCCGAATATCAACATCAGTTCGCCCAACTCGTTGGTTTCGAATGCGTCAGTTGGGCAACCAGTTTTCCTTGAGATAGCAGCAACATCAACCAATCCTTCGGCTTCGATATCGTCGGTAGTCGTCAAAGACAACGGAACTGTGCTGCCCGGAGCAGCTACACGTCAGGGTGTGACATCAAACTACCGCTACACGTGGATTCCGACCTCCGCTGGTGCCCATACAATTACGGCCACTGCTACAGACAGCCAGCAGGGATTCGCGGAATCGAGCGCACGGCAGTTTAATGTGAACGCCCTTGTAGGCATCGCCCCGACGGTTGCTATCACCAGTCCTGCCTCAGGCTCTCCAACAATCCTGACGCAGAACACGATTCCATTCAGATTGACCGCAAGTGATCTGGATGGCTCGGTCACGTCCGCAGTCATCTACGGCAATGGCGCACGCTTAGGGAACGCGACGTTTAACTCCACCTCAGGTTTCTGGGAGTTAAACTACGACGCTTCGTTGCTGTCGCCTGCATTGTATGACTTCGTGGCGATTGTCGTTGATAATCAGGGGAATTACGTTGCATCCTCCACACGGTCCCTCTCGGTTGCCGTATCAGCACCCGAGGTAAGTATCCTCACACCTGTTGTGCCCGTTGGCGGCGTGGTTGTAGATACGAAGCGTGGGCAGCCCCTTACAATAATCGTTCAAGCGCTAAGTCGCGATTCCTTGAGCCGCATTTCGTCCGTAACGCTTTCAGCTAATGGTGTTGTGATTGGCCAAGGTCAGCGAGTTGGTAGTTCAGATCAGTATAGCTTCACCTGGGTGCCTGATACTACAGGCGTTTTCCAGATTATTGCCACCGCAGCTGATACCAAGTCGGGAAGCGCTCAAACGCTAGAGTTGCCCGTTCGTGTAACAGAGCCAACCGGAAACGCTCCTACTGTCTCAGTGCAAGCGCCTCCTACTGGACTCGACACAAACAGTATATATGTTTTTCGTGCTGATGCAGCCGATACCGATGGGACAATCGAAAGCGTAGAATTCTTCCTAAATGGACTGAATTTGGGTCAAGGATCCTTTAGCGTAGCTTCCGGAGTCTGGATTGCGCCACGGACCGGCGTGTCGTCCTTTGTTCCTGGAGTCAACACGGTGTCGGCTGTAGCGGTAGACAACAGCGGTAATCGTTCGTCCTCCGTCGTGCTAAGTTTTGATGTCACGAGTTCCGCGGTTAACGCGATTTTTGGAAACACGCTAAATGACGTTTTCTTTAGTGTCCTTGGCAGAAACGCCACGGTAACAGAGCAACAGACCTACTTTGCTCTTCTCGGTCAAGGAGCAGAAGATTACGAAATTGCGGCGGTGTTGATGCAGTCCACGCCCTTTGACTCCACGGGAGCAAACGTCATCAACGCTTACCGTGCCGTGTTTGGCGAGTATCCAACCTACACCGCCTACCAGAATGGCTTGATCGCGATCAATGGCGGAATTTCAGCGTATATTGATTCGCTTTACGCTTCTGGCGAGTATTTAGCGAAGTTCGGCCCGTTACCATCGTTCAGCGTTCTAAAGAACCGCGAAACGTTCTCATCTACGGTGCATACTAATCTGACGGGTTCCCAGCCCTCTTCGAAAATCAAGGGGACTGCACTTAGCGCAAGCTCACTGAACCTGACCGCTGCCCAGTTGGCGGCGGCTCGCCTGGAGGGCAGCTCTGAGAAGTCGCTCGTCACCGCAGCTTTCGCTAATCTGACCTCGCAGAGTGCGGGCTCGGTGGTCGCGACCTATGTCCTGTCGCTCTCAGGAACGACTGAGATTCCTACCGCGCTTCTATTGCGGGCTCGCGTGGCTGGCGTCATCTTGGCTCTCACCGAGCCTGCCACTCCGCTATCGTTCCGGGAGACCGAAGGGCTCAGAGGCTTCGCTCTTCTGGATGTGGCCGAGCTTTATGGCACGGGCACAACGGATGCGGCGATCAAGCCTATTTTCCGCACCCTTCCTGCTTCCAGTTTAGTTGCCTTGGGCTCCGAGCTAAAGTTTACTGCCACCGTCATTTCACCTGCGGTGTTTACCTCCGACATTAGCACTAAGTGGAGCTTCAATTCTAAAACTACGCTCACTGTTGGATCAAACAGCACTAGTTCCCCGCCCGAACATATTGTTAGCTTCACTATACCTGCGGCGGCATCCGGTAATGCTGGAAGCTACACCTTGTCTGTGAGTAATCGGTCTGGCACCGTGAGTGCCCCGCCTGTCACTGCCAGAATCACGCCGCTCGTTCCTGCTGCGTTGCCCGGAACGGTTGCGCTGAAGGTGGGAGTGTTTTACTCAGTGGATCTCGGTGCGAATATCAGTGGGATGAGCTACGTGGTCAAAGGCCTTCCTAGGGGTCTTGCGCTCAATGTTGCAACCGGGGTGATCTCCGGCACTCCGACCCGAGCCGGGTCTTACTCCATTACCTATAGCACCAAGCTTGGGAAGTTAACCAGTGTAACGCAGCGATCAACCTTCATCGTGGCTCCATAGCGCACTTGTAATCCTTGTTTCACAGCCTTGGTCGCTCTGGTGGCCAAGGCTTTTTTATGACGGCCCCATTTCCTGTTGGATCGCTCACGATCAGCAACCCAAAGCCCACAGTCTAGACGCGGCAGTTCATACTCACCACGGATTACTCCAATTCCCTCAAGTTTTCAGACTTTAACGCGAAGAAGCAAAGATAAGACCAAAGATCGCAAACTTTTTTATTAATCTACTTCTCAATTTTATCGGTTCTTTGCGTCTCCGCGGTAAAAATCTAAACGGTTTGATCATTTGGTATTAGATTCAGATATCCGTGTTCTTCCGTGTTAATCCGTGGTTTCAACTTCTGGAATTGGGAGAACCACTCTATTTGCGTATTTCCGACAGGGATGCGTGATCTTGAGCAAAGTCAAAACACCTTTCACCCATGTCACGTTGGCTTCTGATTGACGGTTTTAACCTCATGTATCGGTGTTTTTTTGCAACACCGTCTTTGACTCGCGCAGATGGATTTCCCACCAATGCGTTGCACGGTTGGGTGAAGTCGGTTTGGCGGCTGATGGACCAAGAGAAGCCTGATCATACCGTGGTTTTTTTTGATTTGGGCGGGGCGCAGGATCGGCTCGCACTGCATCCTGAGTATAAGGCCCAGAGGAAGGAAATGCCTGCTGAGCTGGCGCAGCAAATTCCATATGTTAAGTCACTGACAATCTCGCTCGGCCTTGCCGCCGTGGAGCAATATGGAGTTGAGAGCGATGACTTGCTTGCGTCGTGTGCCGTCCGTTGCGCCGCTCAAGGTGACGAAGTTCTTATTGTCAGTTCAGATAAGGATTTTGCCCAGATCGTGTCCGACCGTATTCAGATACTGCTGCCGCCGCCATCCGCTCAGCCTAAACTCGGATGGCGCCGGCTTGATACATCGGGCGTGCTAGAGAAGTTTGGCGTGCTGCCTGCCCAGATCGCAGATTATCTGGCTCTGATGGGTGATGCGTCGGATAATATTCCAGGGCTTTCAGGAGTGGGTCCAAAGACCGCCGCCAAGTGGCTCTCGCGCCACTCCAACCTTGAGGGCTTGATTGCGGCAGCGGATACGATTGAGCCGGAGCGGTTCCGCGTTCCTTTGCGCGAGGCATCGGAACGATTACGCTTAAATCTCCGGCTTACTACGCTCAATCTGGAATTATCTTTACCGGAGGTGCGGCAATGTGAACCGAACCTCTCGTCCCTGTTTGATACACTGAGTGCGATGGAAATGCGAACCACCCTAGAAGAGGCTCGATCGCGTTACACTCAGCGCGAGCTGTTTTGAGCCTGACGTGTCCAGATCCCAGGTAGTAGTATTACGATTTCGCGGCGGGAAACTTTCCTTCGGGATCAAAAATATAGCCTATTCCGTGAACAGTTCGCAGGGCGTTCACACCTGCTTTGCTGGTTCGGC
>JAIYBI010000560.1 GCA_027488595.1 Opitutaceae bacterium
CGCCCTTGTGCCGGTCGCGCTCGCTTTCCGGTGGCGCTGGAAAACCATCGCTCTGGCCGTGCTCGCCAGCCTGTTACCCTGCGGCCCCTTTGTGTTCGACGCGAAGGTTCTGAAGTCGCTCGCTGAAGGACAAAAATAGACCTTGCAGCGTTGGCCTCCGGGCGTGAGCACGACCTCCCTTTAGCTCATCAACTTACTCGTTAGCGGGAGAAAAAAATACAAACATCGGATGAACACGGATGGAACGCCGCATCCGTGTCCATCCGTGTGAATCCGTGGTTAAAATCGCAGTGATCTGAGACGTCTCACCCTACGCGACCGGCACGCTTGGCAGGCTCCAAATGTCCTTCGCGTATTCCGCGATGGTGCGGTCGCTGGAGAACTTGCCGACGCGCGCGGTGTTGAGGATGGCGCTCTTGGCCCAACCGGCGGTGTTGCGGAAGGCGGAGTCAACCTTTTCGTGGGCTTCCACGTAGCTTCGGAAGTCTGCGAGGCACTTGTAGGGATCGCCACCCGCGGTGAGGCTGTGATGCAGAGCGCCGAACGCGTGATGCTCGCCGGGGGTGAAGTAGTCGCTGCCGAGCCAGTCAATGACCGCACGGAGTTCTGCATCGCGGTGGTAGTAGTCCCACGGGCTGTAGCCCCTGGCGTCCAACACCTCGACCTCCGGCACCGTGAGGCCGAAGATGAAGATGTTGTCCGGGCCGACTTCTTCGCCGATCTCGACGTTCGCGCCGTCCAAGGTGCCGATGGTGAGCGCGCCGTTGAGTGCCAGCTTCATGTTGCCCGTGCCCGATGCCTCTTTGCCGGCGGTCGAAATCTGCTCGGAAAGATCGGCGGCGGGGATGATGCGCTCGGCGAGGGAGACTCGGTAGTTGGGGAGGAATACGATCTTCAACTTGCCGCCGATGCGGGCGTCTTCGTTGATACGTTTTCCGATAACGTTGATCGCACGGATGATGTTTTTTGCCAGATCGTAGCCGGGCGCTGCCTTGGCTGCGAAGACGAATACGCGAGGCACGATGTCGAGCGCCGGATTCTGGAGCAGGCGGCGATAGAGCGTGATGATATGAAGCAGATTAAGATGCTGGCGCTTGTATTCGTGGAGACGCTTGATCTGCACGTCAAAGAGGGCCTCAGGCGATACCGTGATGCCGCAATCGCGGGCGATAATGGCGGCGAGTTCGACCTTGTTGGCGCGTTTCACCGCCATGAATTTTTTCTGGAACGTGGCGTCGTCGGCGAATTTCTCCAGTTGCTTCAGCAGGTCGAGGTCGCGGGCCCAGTTGCTATGGCCGAGCGTTTCGATGAGCAGACTGGAAAGACGCGGATTGCAATCGAGCAGCCAGCGGCGGGGCGTGATGCCGTTGGTCTTGTTCTGGAACTTGCCCGGATAAAGCGCATCGAATTCGGGAAACAAGTCCTTCTTGAGCAACTCGGTGTGCAGCGCGGCGACACCGTTGACCGCGTGCGAGCCGACGACGGCGAGGTTGGCCATGCGGAAGGACTTTGCCCCGTGTTCGTCCACAAGGGAGCAGATGCGCTTCTTATCGCTATCGCCGGGCCAGCGCGCCTCGACGGTGGCCATGAGGCGAAGGTTGATCTCAAAGATAATCTGGCTGTGGCGCGGCAACACGCGCGAGAAGAGCGGAAGGCTCCATTTCTCCAGCGCCTCGGGCAGCAGGGTGTGGTTGGTGTAGCCGAAAGTCTTGCCAACGATAGCCCATGCCTGGTCCCAGGTGAAATCGTGTTCGTCCATGAGGATTCGTTGCAGCTCGGCGATGGCGACAGCCGGGTGGGTGTCGTTGAGCTGGACCGCCACTTTGCCGGAGAAGTTTTCCCAGTTGTTGCCCTTGATGCGGAAGTGGCGGCGGATGATGTCTCGAAGGGAGCAGCAAACGAAGAAATACTGCTGAATGAGGCGGAGTTCTTTGCCGTTCTCGGTCTTGTCGTTCGGATAAAGAACCTTCGAGACCGTCTCGCCGATGGCCTTCTCGCGCACGGCCTCCACGTAGCCGCCGGAGTTAAATGCGCTCAGGTCGAACTCCTCGGTCGAGCGCGAAGCCCAGAGGCGGAGGAGGTTGACGGTTTGCGTGCCGTAGCCGGCGATCGGAATATCGTAGGGCACGCCGAGGATTTTCTTCGTATCCACCCAGCGGGGACGGTAGTCACCGAGATCGTCGAAGACATTTTCGACCCGGCCGTAAAGATGGACTTCCTGGGCGAACTCAGCTCGGCAAATCTCCCATGGGGTGCCAAAGATCATCCAGTTATCGGGATGCTCGATCTGGTTGCCGTTGACGAACTCCTGTTTGAAGAGGCCGAACTCGTAGTGAATGCCGTAGCCGATGGCCGGAAGATCGAGAGTTGCGAGCGAGTCGAGGAAACAAGCGGCGAGGCGACCGAGGCCGCCGTTGCCCAAGCCCATGTCCACCTCCACCTCGCGGAGCTCGGTCAAATCCACGCCGACCTCGGCCAGTGCGGTGCGGGCCGCCTCCATGAGGCCGGTGTTCTGGAGATTATTCTCGGTGAGACGTCCCATCAGATATTCGAGTGAGAAGTAGTAGAGGCGGCGGGCGTTGGTTTTGTTGTGAACGCCTTGAGTCGCGATCAGTCGGGCGAGGATGGTTTCGCGCACAGCCATCGCGGTGGCGGTCCACCAATCGCGCTTGGTCGCACCGCCTTGGTCGCGGGCAAGCGTGTAGGTAAGGTGACGGAGCACGGTCTCTTTGAATTTTGCGGCATCCGCCGCGAGGGACGGGGCTGCGGCGGTGGAGACGATATCGTCTTTGGGCTGGGCGGCGGCTTTGCGGTTTTTTGGAGCGGAGGATGCCATGGAGATAAAAAGTTTTTAAGGAAAGACTAGTGAGACCATTAACCGTGCCACGCCGCCGCGCAGATTCACGTTCTTTTTTCGACGGTATTGAAACTTAACGCCGCCGGACTGGGCGCGAACAGCGCGATTCACCACGACTGCGGCGCCCACGGGTCCAAATCCTCTTCACGATGCGTGGAACTTTTTTTCGGAAGTTTTTTCCAATCCGACCTTCCTTCCTTTTTTCCCTTATGATCGAAGTCAAAGGTCTGGTTAAAACGTATGGTAACAAGCGAGCGGTGGATGGCGTAAGCTTCACCGTCCGCCCGGGAGACATCCTGGGCTTCCTCGGTCCCAATGGAGCCGGCAAGTCCACCACGATGAAGATGATCACCGGCTACCTTCGCCCCGACGCCGGCACCGCGACCGTCGCGGGCATTGACGTCGCCAAGGATCCCGTCGCCGTCAAATCCCGCATCGGCTACTTGCCTGAGAGTGCACCGGCCTACGGCGAAATGACCGTCGTCGAGTTCCTCAATTTCATCGGCGAGGTGCGCGGCTTCCGGGCCGCCGCCACCCGCCGCGAAAAGGTCGAGCGCGCGCTCGCCCTCACCCACCTCGAATCCGTCCGCCGCCAGGCGATCGAGACTCTCTCGAAGGGCTACAAGCAGCGCGTTGGTTTTGCCCAGGCGCTCCTCCACGAACCGCCCTGCCTCGTGCTCGACGAGCCGACCGATGGCCTCGACCCCAATCAGAAAAACGAGGTCCGCTCCCTCATCAAATCCATGGCCGCAGACCGCGCCGTCATCCTCTCCACCCACATTCTCGAGGAGGTTGATGCCATCTGCAACCGCATCATCGTCATCTCGTCCGGCAAGGTCGTGGTGGACGAAACGCCCGACGCCTTCCGCGCCCGCAAACCCGGTGCCCGTCTCGACGCCATTTTCCGCGATCTCACGAGCGCTGACGCATAGGCCGCCGCCCGCGCGCCCGCTATCCCGCCCCCGCTCCTCCCTTTCACTTTCCCTTTCCCACTCAACCTCCTGTCCGTCCTTTCCCGCAACCCATGTCCCAGATCACCCCCGTTCTGAAACGCGAGTTCCTCGGCTACTTCCGCTCTCCAGTAGCCTACGTATTCTTGATCGTGTTCCTCGTGGCCTCCGTCGGCCTGGCCTTTTTTGTAGGCGGCTTCTTCAAGGCCAACCAAGCCTCGCTCCAAAGCTTTTTCGTCTTTCAGCCCTGGCTCTACCTCTTCCTCATCCCTGCGATCGGCATGAGGCTCTGGGCCGAGGAACGTCGTGGCGGCACGATCGAGCTGCTCTTCACCCTGCCGCTCACCACCCTCGACGCCGTGCTGGGCAAGTTTTTCGCCGCCTGGGCCTTCCTTGTGCTCGGACTCGCCCTCACGTTTCCGCTCGCCATCACCGTGGGCTGGCTGGGCGACCCCGACTGGGGCGTCATCGCCGGCGGTTACCTCGGCAGCGCCCTCATGGCCGGAGCCTATCTCGCGGTCTGCTCCTTGCTTTCATCTCTCACCAAAAACCAGGTCATCGCCTTCGTGCTCGGCGTGGTGGTTAACCTCGTCCTCGTCTTCCTCGGCTGGAGCGTTTTCAACGGCCTCCTCTCCGGTTTCCTGCCCGTGCCCGCCGTGGATTTCATCGCGAATCTCGGTTTCATCCCGCACTTCGACGCGTTCGCCAAGGGCATTCTCGACCCGAGCGACTTCGCCTACTTCGGCTCGGTCATCGCGCTCGCCCTCACCCTCAACTACGTCGCGCTCGAGCGCTGATAAACCCCCGCCCGCCCGCCGCCGTTTTCCCAAACCCGCTTTGCATTTCCCACCCTGCTCCTTCCCATGAAATCAGGCCTCGTCAAAATTCTCGCGGTCGCCCTGTTCGCCGTCCTGCTCGTGCTGGTCAATTTCCTCGCAGGCCGCCTCCCCGTGCGCGGCGATCTCACCGCCGGCCAGCTCTACACTCTGTCCCCCGGCTCCCGGTCACTTCTCGCCAAAATCGAAGAACCCGTGACCTTGCGCTTCCACGCCTCCCGCGGCGTCGCCGGTCTACCTGTATCCTATAAAAACTACGCCGACCGCGTCGAGGAGATGCTCCGCGCTTACGTCCGCGCATCCTCGGGCCGCCTCTCCCTTGAGGTTGTCTCGCCCGCCGCCGACACCCCCGAGGAGGAGCGCGCCCAGGCCTCCGGCTTGCAGCCCCAACAGATCCAGGGCACCGGCGAGTCGTTTTACCTCGGTCTCGTCGTCACCCAGGCCGACCAGCAGAAATCCATCCCGGTCTTTAATCCCGAGCGCGAGGAGCTGCTGGAATACGATGTCTCCTCCCTGCTTCACTCCGTCCAGCAGCTCAACAAACCGAAACTCGGCGTCTTCACCCGTCTCCCCCTCGCCGGCGAGCCGTTCAACATGATGCAGCGTCAGCGCCGTCCCTCCCAGTCGCAGCTCATCCTGGAGGAGTGGAAACGTTCCTACGAGGTCGTCACGATAGACCCCGATTTCACCACCCTGCCCACCGACCTCGCCGCGCTCGCCGTGCTCCACCCCGCCGGCATCAAACCCGCCCAAGAATTCGCAATAGATCAGTTCCTCCTCTCCGGCAAACCCGTGCTCGCCGCCGTGGATCCGTCCTCCAGCTACTTTAAGCAGATGGGCGGCCAGCAGGCCATGTTCGGCGGTGGTGTCAGCCCCGATGTCTCCTCCGATCTGCCTTCGCTCTTAAAGGCCTACGGCGTCACCTACGATGCCCAACAAGTCACTGGCGACGATGCTCTCGCCACCACCGTCAACGCCGGTAACGGCCAGCTCGCTCGCATGCCCGTCTGGCTTTCTCTCACGAACAGAAATCTCAACCCCGCCTCCCCCGCCACCGCCCAGCTCAAATCCCTCCTCCTCATCGAGCCCGGCAGCGTCGCCGTCGAGCCCCGCGACGGTCGCGAGGTTCTCCCTTTGGTCGAATCCACCTCCTCCGCCGGCAGCGTTCCGGGCTTTACCCTTCAGTTCGCCCAACCCGACGATATCGCACGCAGCCTCACCGCCGGCACGGTGAAGAAAACTCTCGCCGTCCTCGTCCGCGGCCCCTTCACCAGCGCCTTCCCCAATGGCGCGCCCAAATCCGACGCCGAAGCCCCGAAGCCCGCCGAACCCGCCGCCGCCACACCCGCCGCACCCGCACTTAAGTCCGGCACCGGCACTCTCGTCGTCATCGCCGACACCGACTGGTTGCTCGACGATTTCTCCGTTCGCCGCCAGTCGCTCTTCGGTCAGGAGATGGTTCAGCCGCTCAACGACAACCTCTTCTTCGGCGCCAATCTCATAGACTTCCTCGCCGGTTCGCCCGACCTCATCGCCTTGCGCGGCAAACAAGCCGCCAACCGCCCCTTCGAGGTCGTCACCCGAATGCAGGCCGACGCTCAAAAGCAGTTTAACTCCAAACTCGCCGCTCTCGAAACCCGCATCTCCGAGGTCCAGTCCAAGCTCTCCGAACTCCAGGGAAAATCCCCCGACGGCGGCCGCCTCGTCGCGACCCCCGAGGTCCTCAAGACCATCGAAGAGTTTCAAGCCCAGGAACTCGCCCTCCGCCG
>JAIYBI010000498.1 GCA_027488595.1 Opitutaceae bacterium
ACAAGGAGGACCGCGCGAAGTGGATCCCCGGCCAGCCCGACCCTTTCGTGGACGTGGTCGTGAAGGCCGACGAAAACATCAGCGAGTGGGTCTTCGCCGGCGAGTTCGACCGCCAGACCCGTTTCATCTCGGGAGCCACCATCGCCTGGGTAGGCGGCAACGCCCGCACCCGTGGCATGGTGGACGGAGACAAGGCGCTCGGCCTTTATCAGATGACCTGGGACAATCCGCATCCCGAAAAAGTCATCGAGTCCATCGACATCCTGTCACCCCAGACCGACGGCGCGGGCAACGCGTTGGTCTTCGGCATCACCGCCGCCGTGCGCGACACCAGCGCGCCTGAAACCACCGCGCCCGCCCGGCCTGCGCCCGCGCTCTCCTCCGTCCTTCCTGAAGACGCTTCGCCCGCCGACGTTTTTGCCCAGGTGGATTTTCCGCGCTACGGCTTCGTCATCCTGAAAGACGGCAGCCTGCCGGCGATCTACGATTCCGGCGGACGCGCGTTTGCCGGGGGCGCGCGATTTACGGTGCGCAGCGAGCTTTCCGACCCCGGCGACAAACCTTCCTCCCGCACCCTCACCCGCCAGAGTGGCCAAACCCCCATCATCACCGAAACAAGGACCGCCGCGCAGCGCGTCTTTAACGTCGTCGCCGAAGACGCGGTGCTCGCTTGGACCGCGACCATCACCGCGACGCCCGCGCGTCTGCGTTACGACTTCACCTACACGCCCAAAGTAGCAGCAGCGCCGGGATGGACCGCGCGGCTCACCAGCGGCCTGCGTTTCACCTCGCCCGCCCAAGCCTCGGTCAAGGTGAACGAAAACCCCATCCCGGTGGAACTGCCCGAGGGTCTCGCCCAGTTTACCTTCGATCCCGGTTACACGCGCTGGGTTTACGATTACGAAGTCTGGGGCGGCAACTTCGTCATCAAGTCTCCCCGCAAGGACTACCCGCCCTTCGCCCCCGACCGTAAGGAGACCTTCTGGTGGGAACTTTCGCCCCCCTGATCCCGACCATCCCGGCCCCGCTAACCCAATGAACGTCGCGAAACCCTTCCTCCAACTGGTCGTCAACCGAGCCTTTGTTGCCTTGCGTCGGCTGGATGCCGCCGCGTGGCAGGACTTGGGACCTTTGCCGGTCGAGGCCACCGCGTGCCTGCCTCAACCGCTGTCCTACGCCGACGCCATCGCCTTGCCGCGCACCCCGCTCGCCCTGCCGGCTCACTGGGGGAAGCTCTACGATTTTCGTTGGTTCCGGGTCGTCGTGCCCGCAGCGGTTGATGATCGCCCGCGTTTCCTTGAATGGACCGACCAAAGCCAGGCTACCGCGTGGCTGGATGGTTGTCCGTATCACGGCTTCGATCACCACCACCGCCGTGTCGCACTTCCGCGCATCGGCGGCGAGTTCTGGTTGGAGAGCAGTTGCTTGTCCCCGTTCATCGGACCCTGGCACCATTTCGGGGCCGAGGGCACGCGTTGCGAGGGGGCCAAGCTCTACCTGCGCGACGACGCGGCCTGGGTTGCCAGTCACCGCTTGCGCGTGCTCTACGACCTCGCCATCGAAGAGCGACACGACCTGCTGCCCACTATGGGCCGCGAGCCCCGGTGGATCGGTTACCAACCTCCGCTCGAATCTGTTCACCCGCGCTATCGACGCGTCCTCCGGTGGCTCGACCAGTGCGTTGACGCCTACGACACGAATGGCGTGTCCGCCCTCGTTCGCGCGCTCGACGCGGCCTACGCCGACCTGCGCGGCGGCGACGGCTTTGCGCTCACAGCGGTGTTTTCCGGCCACGCCCATATCGATTTGGTCTGGCTCTGGCCCGAGCGGCTCGGCGAGTTCAAGGCCCGTCACACCCTCGCGACCGTCAACCGGCTGATGGATCGCTACCCGGAGTTTCGCTTTCAATACAGCCAGACGGCGAGCTACCGCGCGATCGGCCGCACCGCGCCCCGCCTGCTCGACGCAGTGCGCGGCCGCATCGCCTCCGGCCAATGGGAGGCCAGCGGTGCGATGGAGGTCGAGAGCGACACCCTGCTTGCCTGCGGCGAGGCCCTCGCCCGTGGTTTTTCCTTGGGCCAGCGCCGCTTTGCCGAGCTGACCGGCTCGCCCTCGCGACTAGTCTGGCTGCCCGACGTTTTCGGCTACACCGCCTGCCTGCCCCAGCTCATGCGTGCCTTCGGCGTGGAGTTCTTTTTCACCGCCAAGATCACTTGGAACGCCCTCAACCGGTTTCCTTATTCCAGCTTCGTCTGGCGCGGGCCCGACGGTGCCGAGGTGGTCGCGCATGTGACCCACGATCTCGATTATAACAGCACCGCCGCCGTCTCGCAGTTGCGCACCGGCGAACGCGCCCACCGCCAGGCCGACGTCCACGACGAGTTCCTCATGCCGACCGGTCACGGCGACGGCGGCGGGGGTCCAACCGACGAGATGTGCGAACGCGCCCGCCACCTCGCCGACCTCTCCGGGCTGCCCCGCGTGAAGTGGGATTTGCCCACGCCGTTTTTTGATCGTCTCGGCCGCATCCGTGACCGCCTGCCGGTTTACGAGGGGGAGCTCTACCTGGAATATCATCGTGGCACCTACACGACCCAGGGCGCGGTAAAGGCCGCCTTTCGCGGCGCCGAACGCGCCTTGCAAGCCGCTGAGGCGGTTCACGCCGCGCGAGGCCTTGGTTCGGTCAACCCGACGTGGTGGGATCGCGTGATCTTCGCCCAGTTCCACGACTACATCCCCGGCACCTCGGTGCCGCCGGTGTATCAGCAAGCCATGCGCGAGCTCTCCCGCATCGCCGCCGACGCCCACGCTTCCGCCACGCAGGCGCTCGCACTCTCGGCCACGCCTGCCGGACCCGCTGATATCCTGCACTGGTTTAACCCCCTTCCGCTGCCGCTGCGGGTCAATCTCCCCGACGCCCGCGTCCTTGACCTGCCTCCGCTCTCTTCGTTGGCTGTCGACGCCTCCGGCGCGGCGGTCGAACCGGTCGTCGTGTCCGCACACCATCTCGCCAATGGCCTGGTTGAAGCTCGCTTCGATGCTCACGGTCGCCTCGTCGCCCTGCATGTCCGCGGTCGCGCCGTGAAACTGGCCGGGCCCGCAGGCGAACTCTGGCTCTATCAAGACCACCCCGCCCTGTTCCAGGCCTGGGATATCGACCGGCAAGCGCTCGACACCGGCCGCGCCGTCGATGCGCCCGCAACCATCACCACCGAAACGTCGCCCGATGGCTCCGCCGCCCTCGTGGTCGCCCGCGCGCTCGGCGGGAATAGTCAGACCACCGTGCGTTACCGCCTGCGCCCTGGCCGGGACGTGCTGGAGATCGAGGCCGACGTCGATTGGCAGGAACCGCAAACGCTGTTGAAGCTAGCTTTTCCCACCGCCTACACCGGTCAACTGGCGCGCTTCGGCGGCCCCTTCGGCAGCACGTTGCGTTCGCAAAAACCCGGCGAGCCGCGCGCCGAGGCCATGTGGGAAGTGCCCGGCAGCCGCTGGGCCGTGGTGACCGACGACAGCGGTGCCGAGGGGCTTTTCTTGGTCACCGAGGCGAAGTATGGTTTCTCCTGCCGCGACGGACGTCTCGCCCTCAGCCTGCTGCGTTCACCCGTGCACACCGGCATGGACGGCGAGGACCACGGCTTCATGTATCCGCGCGCTATCCGCACCGAGCCCGAAGTTCCGCGCTACACCGATATCGGTCGCCACGTCATCCGGCTCGCGGTGGGCCTCTACCGCGCCGACTCACCGCGCGAAAGTATGCCCGCCACCCTTGCTGAAACGCTCTATGCCGCGCCGCTCGCCTACACCGGCGCCCCCGTCTCGGCCGGTCTTCTCGCCGTCGAGGGCGACGCCTCGATCCTGCCGAGCTGGGCGCAACCGCTGGAGGGCGGCGCGTGGGTGCTGCGCCTGCACGAGACCCTCGGGCGGCACGGCGATGTCGCGCTCAGCCTCGCCCCCGGTCGCACCGCCCAAGCGTGCGGCTTCGACGGCGACGTCGCTTTCGGCACGCCGACTGCGACCCGCTTCACTTGCACGCCCTATCAAATCCTCAGCGTGCGCATCTCCGCCTGACCCTTTTGCCCCATGCTTCGAATCGAAACCCAACACAAGACGGTGCCGTGGCGCTGGGTCGTGCTCTTCGCATTTCTCGCCCAGTCGCACGCCTTCATCCTCGCCGCATCCGGCATGATGACGTTCACGCTGCGCAAATACATCGAAAATCCCGCGCTCATCAGCTCGGTCAGCAGCCTCGATGTGTTGTTCAACGTCCTTATCGCCGCGCCCTGCTTCTATTTCAGCGACCGCATCTGGACGCGTTTTGGTCGTCGCCTGCCTTTTGTGCTCACCGCTTGGGCCGGTCTCGCGATCTGCATGTTCCTTCTGCCGCTAGCCGTGGGGGCCGTGCCGGTCGCGGTGCTTGTCGTGCTCTGGCTCGTGTTTTGGGATGTCGGCTCCACGTTCGCGATGTTGCAGATGGAGCTCGTTCCGCCGCAGCAACGCGGACGCGCCCAGGCCATCTCCAACTGGTTTGGCAACCTGGGCAACATGGTCGTGGTCGTCGTGCTTGCCGGCCGCTTTGACGACGTTGTCCACTTCGCTGGATTCACCCTCCACGGCGAGCGCCTCATCTACTGGTTCGGAGTGTTCTGCGTGCTGTTCTGCATTGTCTTCACCGTGCTCTTCGTGCGGGAACGCCGACCCACCGAGCCGCCTCCACCCGACGAAGGCGGCGGTCTCGTTGGCGTCTTTCGCAGCGTCTTTGGTCAACGCGCCCTCTGGCCCGTGTATCTGCTCGCATTAGCCTCAATGCTGATGGAATCCGACATCGGCCCGCTCGGCAATCTGCTCTTCACCGAGCAGTGGGGCTACTCCAAACAAGACATGGGCACAAACGTGCTCGCCGGCGGCCTGCTCAACATGGTGCTCATCATTCCGCTCGTCGGCCTCGTAGCCGACCGCTTTAGCCGCCTCACCCTCTTCGCCATCGGCACCGGCGGCATCCTTTGCCTCCAGATCGCCTTTTTCGTTTTCGTGCAGTTTATCCTGCCCGATCAGCGCCCGACCATAGGCCACATGATTCTCTTCGGACAACTCATGTCCACCTGCGGCCAGATCGCCGGTGTCGCTTTCCTCCCGCTTACCTACGACTTTATCCCGCGCAACCGCATGGGCACAGCCCAGGCCGGCCTAAATATCCTGCGCAGCTTTACTCGCCTCATCACCCTCAACGGTGTCGCCCTCTGGGTCACCTTCTACGCCTGGGCCTTCCTGCCCGAGGGCCAATACGATTACTTCATCGGCCACCTCTTCACGATCGCGTCCGGCTGCGTCGGCATCGGCATCGTGTTTTATTTCAGCCGTCAGGTTCGTCGCGGCCGCTTCCGCCCCGTCGGGCGCGAAGAGTTCGAGTCCGACCAGCGCCCCGCGTAAACGCCGTCAACCGCCATGAAACGCATTGCCCCTTTCCTCGTTCTCCCCGTCCTCGGCCTCACGCTGCTCCTCGCCGGTTTCCTCTGGGGCGGGCGCGATCTGCGCACCCGACTTTTTGGTGAAGCCGTCCCCGCCCGCCTGCCCGGCATGTGGATCACGCGCGCCGCCGGCTCGTCCGATCTGCTCACCAGCATCTCTACCGAGTGCCGCTTCACCACCGCCGACGGCCGTATCTTTCTCATTCACGCCCGCAACCATCGCCCGCTCACCGCTTCCGGCACCCTACCTGAAGCCGATTTTCCGCCTCATTTAAAAACCTTCCTCGATAAATCCCTCGCAGCCGACATCGCCCTCCTTCGCGGTGCACTGCGCGGCGAGGCTCGTCGCGCAGACGACCCCGCCCGCATCGTGCGGGTCGAGAAGATCGAGACCATCCACGGATACCTCGGTCTGCCGTCCGCTCCGCCCCTGCTTCGAGCCGATGCTGCCGATCCGCTTTTCCCCATCGTCCCGGCCGACCCAGCCCTGGCCGCCACCCGAGGCGAAATCCGTATCCGCGCAGTGCTCGATCTCTCCGATCCCGCCGCACTCGCCGAGCGCCGGGGCGATAGTCTGGCGGCTTACGACTATCTCCGCGCCGGCGTCGCCACCGAGCCCGCGAAGAAAAACTTTTACCTCTACGCCGAGCCGTCCTCCACCGAGTTCCGCCCCGTCTATGCCTACGAGGTGGACGGTCGCTCCTTTGTCCGCGTCTCCCATATCGGTCGCCTGGGTGGTCCCACGCTCGCCCTGCGTCTCTTCCACGACTCGACCGTTTACCACGATTCCGCCGCGCCCGAGCTTGGCGTGCTTATCGCCGACGCCGGCCGCCCCGAAGGCCAATACCTCGCCTGGTTCAGTCGCTTCTGCGAGGGGGTCTTTTCGCAATGGAGCCTGACCGCCATCCTGATGTGCGCCGGTGCGGTCATGATCTTCGTCGGCCTGCTCGCCTTCTCCTTGGAGGTAAAACCCAGTCGCCACCTCGACCCGGCCTGAGCCGCGCCGCCGCCCCATCTCATGTTTTCCTCGCCGGCCGTGCCTTCACCCGTGCCCTTTACCCTCGATTCTCGCCGCCTTCCCTTCGGGGCGCCCGGTGCGCTGCTCGGCGTCTCAGCCGAAACCCGCGTCGACCCCGAACGCTTTTTTATCCGCACCCTCCATCGTTTCTCTGATCCCCGCGAGCTCTTCGCGCTCGGCCTCGGCGAGGCCGACACCAAAGGCACCCCGACACTCAATCCCGCGCGCCTTACCCTGGCCGCCCGGGGCGCCGCCCGCCTCGAGCTTGCCTACGCCGGCCCGGGCACCCTCCGTCTGCGCATCCACGGCGCCGCCCTCCGTCTCACCCAGAAGGCTGGCGTCTCCGAGACGGTCGCGGACTCCACGTCTGTATTTATTGCGCGGATACTTGATCTTGGTCTCGCCTTCCGCTTCCGCGCCCTTTCCGGCCGCCTCGATCGCGGCCACGGGGGACGCACCTCCCACCCCGACCGTCTCTGGCTCGACCTGGCACCGCCCGCTGGCGGTGCCGCCGAGTTGCTCGTCGAGGAGCTGGTCGAGGGCGAGCCCGACCCAGCGCCCGCCCTCGCCGCCGAGCCCTTCGACTCCGTGGTTGCGCGCCGCGAGGCCGAGTTCGCCGACTGGCGCGCCCGCTTCGCCGCCACCTTGCCTGCCACCGCCCAAGAAGCGGCGCTGACCGAGGCCGCTTACATTTTATGGGCCTTCCGGGCCGGCCCGCGCGGCCCGCTCAAACGCAGCGCCGTCCTCATGTCCAAGAACTGGATGACCGCCATCTGGAGTTGGGACAACTGCTTCAACGCCCGTGCGCTCGCCGCCGTGGATCCCGCGCTCGCCTGGGATCAGTTCATGTTTTTCTTCGACCACCAGTCGCCCGGCGGCCGCTTCCCCGACCTCATTACCGCCTTTTATACCCAATGGGGCATGACCAAGCCCCCCGTTTACGGCTGGACCCTCCGCCACCTGCGCAAACACGCCTGGTTCCAAGACCCCGTGCTCCTCGCCCAGGCCTACGAGCCTATCGCCAGGCAAACACGTTTCTGGTTCGAACAACGCGATAGCGACGGCGACGGCCTGCCCGAATACGGCCACGGTTGCGACTCCGGTTGGGACAACGGCACCGGGTTCGACGACAACCTGCCCTCAGCCTCGCCCGACCTCGCCGCGTGGCTGCTAATACAACTCGAGGAACTCGCCGACCTCGCGCCCCGCGTCGGCCGCGCCGCCGACGCCGCCAAGTGGGACGCCCTCGCCGAGCGCCTGCTCGCCAGCCTCCGCCGCCACTGCTGGGACGGCCGCGGGTGGCGCGCCGTCCGCGCCGGCGACCACCGCCCCTCGCCTCACGGCGACAGCTTGCTCCCCTGGTTGGTCGGCCTCGCCGGCCACCGCCTAACCGTCGAGGAGCGCGCGGCCGTCGTTGCCGCCCTCTCCGAACCCGGCCGCTTCCTCACCGCGCACGGCGTCGCCACCGAGTCGGTCAGGAGTTCGCTGTATGAGCCTGACGGATACTGGCGGGGCCCGATCTGGGGCCCCTCCACCGTGGTCGCCTCCGAGGCCGCCGCCGCTTGCGGCTGTCCCGACCTCGCCGCCGAGATCGCCCGCCGTTTTGTCGCGATGGCCCCCGCCCACGGCTTCGCCGAAAACCACGACGCCATCAGCGGCGCTCCCCTCCGCGATCCAGCCTACTCCTGGACCGCCTCCGCCTGGACCACCTTGCAACAAGACTGGCTCTCCTGATTTATGACTGCCGCCCTCCCCTCTCCTCCCGCCGAATCTCTCGCCCGCTGGCGTCACGACCGCCTCGGCCTGTCGCTCCACTTCGGACTCTACTCCGTCGCCGCCCGCGGCGAGTGGGTGCGCTCGGCCGAACAGCTTACCGACGCCGACTACCAAACCTATTTCGACCGCTTCGCCCCCGACCCCGGCTGGGCGGTCGCGTGGGCCCGTCTCGCCAAGGCCTCCGGCGCTCGTTACGCCGTGCTCACCACCAAGCACCATGACGGCTTCTGCCTTTTCGACTCCGCTCTCACCGACTTTAAATCGACCAACACTCCGGCGCGTCGCGATCTCGTGCGCGAGTGGGTCGAGGCCGTTCGCGCCGAGGGTCTCGCCGTCGGCCTCTACTACTCGCTGGTGGACTGGCATCACCCCGACTGTCCCGCCACCGGCGACCGGCAGCACCCGCTCCGCCGCCACCCCGATTCCCCTGCCCGTGACGCCCGTGCGGACTGGTCGCGCTACGTCGCCTATCTGCACGGCCAGCTCATCGAGCTCTGCACGAATTACGGCCGCATCGATTCGCTTGTAGTGGATTTCTCCTACTGGCACTACGTCGGCGAGAAGTGGGGCGCCACCGAGATTCAGCAAAAGCTCCGTCGCCTGCAGCCCCACCTTCTGCTCAACGACCGCTGGGGCAACGAGGCCCGCAAACGCATCCCGCGCCCGTCCTACGCCGGCGACTACGAGCAGACCGAGCAAAACATCCCGCGCGAGGGCCTGCGCGACGACGCCGGCCAGCCCATGCCGTGGGAGGGCTGGTTTACCCTCACCAATTCCTGGTGCTACTCCGCCACCGACACCGCCTGGAAATCCTCCGCCACTCTCGTTCGCGCTCTTGTCAACTGCGTGTCGAAGGACGGCAACCTCCTGCTCAACGTTTCCCCCGACGCCCGCGGTCGCGTCCCCGCCGAGGCCCGCCGCGTCCTGCTCGAACTCGGCGAGTGGCTCGCACTCAACGGCGACTCCATCTTCGGGGCTGGCCCCGCCCCCTACGCCAAGCCCGAGTGGGGCCGCTTCACCGCGCGCCCCGGAGTGCTTTACGCCCACGTCACCGAGCCCGTGGTCGGCAACATCAGCCTCCCCGGCCTGCGCGGCCGGGTGAAAAACGCCCGCCTGCTCGCGCACAACTCCGCCGTCCACCTCGCCGATTTCTGGAACCCGGGCGTGCAGACCTTCGACGCCCCCGACGACATCTTTTTCAACTTCGCCACGCCCACCGCCGGCACCTACCCGCTCGCCGACGAACGCGACACCGTTGTGGCGTTCGAACTCAATGACGACGAGGCTACCGCTCTGGAGCGCATACGTCTGGACAACGCTCTCAGCCGCCAGATCGCCCTTCGCCAGCCCTTCTAGTTGGGGCTATTCCGCCACTCCCCCGTATGCACGCCCTCGCTGATACACTGCGGGTCGGAATCCTACTTTCGACCCTCGCAGTCACAAAGAATTCGTGATCATCGCCATGACCGTTTTTAATGAAAATTCTTGGCCCCTGTGGTCGCTGATGATTAGCCTTCCGGCATTTGGTGTTCTTTATCACCTGTATCGGGTGCGAATGGAGAGAAAGGTGTTTTCCAGCGGCGTGGCTATAGCCGCGCTCATTCTCAATGTGCGGGTTGATGAGGGCGATTGCGTGGTCCGGTATTCATTTGCCGATCCGGCAACCGGAAAGGAATTCATCCGCTCTGGCGTGATCGGGTTCCTGCTCAAAGATATTCCGAAAGAGGGCGAAACGATCTCGGTTCGTTATCTGAGCGCTAACCCGAGGTGGTCGCGAATGGTTGATGAGATTCATCTGGCCTCACGCTAAAGCCCGTCGAGGCACCTGTGATTAACCTGTCCATCATAACCTTATTCAAACTCCCCACCTGCCGCCCTTCCCGCGTTAAGTCGGCTGGCATCTCCATGTCTTCGCTGAGCGCTGCACACGCCCGGCCAATCCCGTATCCCGTCATGAACAACGAAACAATGGTCTTCCCTCCGCTTAACGCCCGCGAATCGCGCGGCTTCGCGCTGCTCGCGCTCTTCGGTCTCCTTGGTCCCAACTGCGTTTTCTGCTACTATTTTTTCACTAGGCCCGACGTGGTATCGGCGGCGCTTTGCAACCCCGTGGCCCTCGTCTTCATCAGCGAGGCGTTCCTGCTTATGTTTCTCTTCGCCTGGCTGCTGCGTCGCATGAAAGGCGCGCCCATTGGCGGCGGGCTGTTTATCCTGTTGTCCCTGCTCGGCAGCATGGCCTTCAGCGTGCCCTTCGTGCTGCGCCGCATTCTGTCTGCCAGTTCGAGGGCAGCTTCCAAATGACGGCGGTGTCAAAAATCTGGATGCCAATCGGTTACGTAAACCATTCCTTGACTTGTGGAGGCGGCGTAAATGGGCGGAGCGGTGAGCCGGTGGGCGCGATGCCAATGGATGAATCCATAGATCCATTGCAGGGGGCGCGGCGCATCGATCCCCGGCTTCGTTTCGGATGCCGTGTTCGTTGGCTACGCACCCAGCATCAGTGCTTGAGATCCTGAAGTGACCAACTGCTTCCGATCCGATGATAGCCTCAAGTAACTTGCCCACTAGAAAACCGGAAGAACCTTGTTTTTGGCATTAAGCCGATAGATTCACCAGATCCTCGATTATTTGGTCTGCTCTCCTCAAGCGCGTTGATTCCTTTGCTCCTAAAGAAACACGATTTGAATATTCTCTTTTTTTGCCTTTGGTGAGGCTTCGCCAAACGATGCCGGCGGCATGGTTGGATTGAAGTGCTTGTTCCAGCTCGATAGGGATATCTATATGGCTTGGATCTATCGGAGAGACGCGAAGCAATACAAAGTCACCTGTTTTCAAATTGGCCTGCGCGAGAAAACCTTTCGATAGCACTATGTATCTACAGGTCTTTATTGGCATAACGCCAAATTCGCTAAAAAGCCCACCCACCTCGCCAACAAGCCTAAATCCCCGCTCACGTGCTTGTGGTAAGGTCGAAAGGATCGTTTTAGGCAGGAAAACGCCTCCGTAAAACATTCGGCCGTATTTGATACGCTCTATGGAGGCCTCAAATTGATACTGATAGGAACGCATTTGTAGTGTAGCGCATCGATTACATTTTGCCGAATAGTTGATATCACGCCCAACTGGGCTGGCTGTTTGCAGCGACTAGAGTTGGGTAATGTAGTTCAGTGGAAAATGCGGGGATTTTTTAAGAGCAATCGCTTACCGAGATTTTCCGCCGAGAACCTGCCCATAACGAGACCGGGACGCGTTGACTCTGGCGGTGGTGCCGAGAGCGTTGGGTATGGGGAATCTGTCGTGTTTCCCGGACCATATGTCCCCCAGCTGGACGGATAGAACTTTTAAGAAGCAAGAAAGCCCGACTGCAAGGACGCCAGTCGAGCGGCGAGACAAGTGCCAGGCGTTTCCTATCGCCTTGAATTTAAACCAAACTGATTTCCCTCGGTATCCAGGCAGAGAGTCACCCAGCCGAAGGCTCCGATCGAGAACTTGGGACGAAGCACCATTCCGCCCGCCCTTGTTACCAAGGCTTCCTGCGTCGAACAGTCTTCCACGCTGAAATACACCAGGGTGCCGCCAGCACCCGGGCGACCGTGAAGAGATTTCACGAGAGCGCCAGATGCGCCATATGCGGACATCTCAGTCGGAAATGCCAGCATCTGCGTCTCGCGTGTCGGATCTTCGACCGTTTGGAGCTTATGCCCAAACACGGCCTCATAAAACGCACCTGCTCGTTTTAGATCAGTCACGTAGATATCAAACCAACCAATTGCATTTGTATGTGTCATAGCGTGCCCAGCGTAGCCGAAGCCGCCGGTTACGTATTGTAGAAATCAGACACAAAAAAGTTTTTTGTATCGCACGGGAGTGTGCCCGGTCGCCCTCCGGAAGGAGTGGATGTAGTGGGCTTGATCGGCGTAGTGGGTAAGGAAATCTCCTCCAAAGGAATACTGTATCCGCAGTATTTTTAAGAAATCGTGCGGGGCGAATCCGGTTGTAGCCTTGAGGCTGCGCTGCAACTGACGGGTGGACAAGCCGGTGAGCCTTGCCATATCCGCCACTTTCTGGATCTCGAAAAAACTCTTCAAAATTTTGGAGGTCACCGGATTTTTTGTGATAAGACCGTCCTTTATAAGTTGTTCAGCCAGAATGGTTAATATCGAACACTGTCGTGGAAAAGACAAGGCGGCCAGCCTCCGATTGGTTGCGATTAAGGGAAGTGCTCCCGCATAGGGCTTATCTACTAATTTACGACAGAGATCACTAGGGTGGCCACGCCATGCTCCAGGAAAAAGTTGAATCCCCACGTAGTGAAAGTGCTTACCAAGATTAAGAACAATGGCCGAAGCAGGGGCGGCGGTGACAGCTGCAATTTCCAAATTCCTTTGGTTGAACAAAATGTTTACGCAGGCGTCGGGGATGACATGGTAGTGGAAA
>JAIYBI010000465.1 GCA_027488595.1 Opitutaceae bacterium
AATTCACGGGCTGTCCCGCCACCAAGCACCACGCTGAGCGGTTTGCTGGTATCAAACTGCATCGTGTTTGCCGTCGAGCCAGAGTTGGCGAATCCGTTTCGAACGTTAAGGTTACCGGTGCCCGAGTTCTGAATGGTGCCGTTGTTGAAGTTCAGCGTGCCGTTCATCGCATAACGGTTGGTCGAGCCACCGTTGTTTCCATCGTCGTTCATCACGCCGATGCGCGCAGCGACAAGCGTTCCCCCGTTGAGATTATATGTCGCATTCCCGACGCCACCGCTGCTTGAGGCACCTTGTCCGATAGACAAACCGTAGCCGCCGCTGCTTCCCACATTCGTCGTGCCACCGGTTTGAGTGTAAACGTAGGTGTTGTTGCCGTTGTTGCCATTCGGGCCCATCGCGAGCTGCACGCCAAGGGTCACGTTGTTCCCGTAGCTAAGGTAGGTCGTATTCGTGCTTACCGGCACATTCAACGTTATGATGGATGCGGCGATGCTGGACGCCGTCAACACGGTGGCGGCATTAGCCAATGTCGTGTTGTTGATGTTGATGGTGCTTGTTCTGTTTCCAGAAGTCGCGATCGCCCCGGAGAGCGTCAGATTACCGCCGTCCGCAATGGTCAGACCGGCGTTGAAGGCGGTCGAACTGAAATCCAAAGACGAACCGACCGCCGCCGTTCCATTCGGGATGGTGAGCGTGGCACCGGCCGTAGGGATGAGCGTAATGGTGGAGTTGCCGATCGGCACGCCGGAGGACCACGTGGCGTTGGACCAGTTCTGGCTGGCATTTCCGGTCCAGGCGGTTTGGGCGAAAGTGCTGGTTCCGAGGGCGGAGATTGCGGCGAGCAACGCGAAGGTCGTATGGCAGCGGCTGGGGGCGATGGGGGATGACATGGTTATAGGGATTGTTGAATGGAGCTGGCTAGGGGCGGAGGGGATGATTTTTGGGGAGTGGTTAAACGCGTTGATTCATCGGCGCGGGTGCGCCGTAACTTCGGGAACAGGTAAAGGATTAGGGCGGACGGAACAGGGCATCTGAAAGTAGGGCACTAGGAGGGGATCACTACAAAACGGCAATCTGCTTGTTGCGTGTTATTCCGAATGTCAAGCCTTGTTCCGAATTCTTTATCTTACCAAGCAACCAGAGATCGAGGCGGCGGACGGGAGAATGCCACCCCTCGCTTCGAAGTTCCAGCCAAACCAAAATCGGACCGGCTGGCCGCTGATCATTTCCGCCTGCGCGACACCGAAGCCGGTAAACCTCACCAGGACGCGGTCACCATCGAATTTTGTTGAAACTTACCGTAACTTTAGAAGAAATCGACGGCGTAGTTAGCCCAGCTTTCCGCTATCCCATGCGCCTACGCCCCCTTTCTTTTTACCTTTTATCTTCCCTTTTAATGACTTGCGGTTGTTCGTGGGCGACCGATAGCCGCGAGGTAAACCCCGCCAAACTTGCCATCCCACCCGCGCTACGGGCCGAGGGCGGCCGTCTGGTCTTTTCGCAGCCGCGCGCCGGGGCGATTGGCGTCAACTATTTCGACGGCTTTCGCCGTCTCCTCGATCCGGCTACACCCGCGATGAAGCGTGAGGCCTACATCGAAGGCTTCCGTGTCCTCGCCCAAAACGAGATCCCCTTCGCCCGCTTCGCGGCCTGCGGATTCTACCCGGACGACATTCGCCTCTACCGCGACAACCCTGAGACCCACTTTGCACTGCTCGACGGTTTCGTGCGCGAAGCCGAGAAAACCGGCGTCGGCCTGATTCCTTCGCTCTTCTGGGCGTATTTCGCGGTCCCCGATCTTGTGGGCGAGCCAATCCAGGCCTGGGGCGACGCCTCCAGCCGCACCCGCGCGTTCATGCGCCGCTACACGCGTGACGTCGTCACCCGCTATCGCGGCTCCCCCGCCATCTGGGCCTGGGAGTTCGGCAACGAATACCTGCTCGAGGCCGACTTGCCCGGCATGAATAGCGCCGACCATTGGGTGCGCCTCTACGGCATGCCCGAAAAGCGCACCGATGCCGACAGGATCCGTTCCAGAGATGCCATCGCCGCCTACCGGGAATTCGCCGAGCTCGTGCGATCCCTCGACCCGGCCCGCCCGATCTCGACCGGCAACACCGTTCCCCGCACCTCGTCGTGGCATCTCCAGCGCGGCCTCGGCTGGAAGCCCGATTCCCTCGAACAGTCGGAACAGTTCATGGGCGAATCAAACCCCGGCCCCGTCGATCTCGCTTCGGTTCACGTGTATTGGGATTTCGGTGACAGCGGACATTACTTCCCCGCACGCGTGCCGACCAAGGAGAAGCTGGCGCTGCTCCGGGATATCGCCGCGCGCGCCAAAAAACCGCTCTGGCTCGGCGAATTCGGAGCCGACGCGAAGGTCCCGCTTCCCGAACGTCGCCGGCAGACCGAGCAGTTTATCGCGCTGATCGAAGAGACCAAGATCCCGCTCTCCGCCCTGTGGGTCTTCGATACGCTTAACGAGGACGTGCAGGCCTGGAATGTCACCGCCGACAACGACAATGCCTGGGCGCTCACCCTCCTCCGCGATGCCAACCGCCGCCTGCGCGCCCCTACTCTGACTCCTAGCAACTAGCTTCTAGCGACCACCTCCTCCCCACCACTCTTCCATGTCCACCCCCACGCCCGCCCCTGCCGACCCGACCTCCGCCCCCACCTCGACGGACGCTAAACTTTTCACCGCCTCGCGCGGCCAAAAGGCCGCCTGGGCCACCGGCGCCTTCGCCGATGTTTTCATGGCAAACGCCTTCAGCTACCTCGCGATGCCGATCTACAACGTCGCCCTCAAGGTAGACGCCACGACGGTCGGCTGGGCCATGGGCCTGCCCCGCATCTGGGATGCCATCGCCGATGTGATCGTGGGCTTCAAGTCCGACAACACCCGCACGCGCTGGGGTCGCCGCCGTCCCTTCATCTTCGTCGGCGGCATCCTCTGCGGGCTCCTGTTCGCGCTCGCCTGGATGCCGCCCGCCCAGGCGAGCACCACGGTGATCGGCGCCTATTTTTTCGCCATCAGCATCCTGTTCTACACCGCCTACGCGATCTTCACCGTGCCGTGGGGCGCGCTCGGCCTGGAGCTAACCGACGACACCCACGAACGCACGAACGTGCAGGCGTGGAAAAACATCTTTCAAGCCATAGGCGGCGTCGGCCTCGGCAGCATGTGGTGGCTCGCGCTGCGCCTCGGCGACAACGAGGTCGAGGGCGTGCGCTACGTCGGCGTCATCTTCGGCCTGCTGATCGCCGCCTGCGCCATCGTGCCCGCCGTGCTCTGCCGCGAACGTGTGCAGACCAACGCCCACGCTCCGCTCTCGCTCGTGCAGGCCGCACGCTCCACGTTCACCAACCGCGCCTTCCTCTGCATCATGGGCTTCACCCTGCTGGTGATCATGGGGCTCTTCCTGGTCAACTCGCTCGCCCTCTACATCAATATCTACCACGTCTTCGGCGGGAAAAAGGACGAGGTCTCCACGCTCAACA
>JAIYBI010000097.1 GCA_027488595.1 Opitutaceae bacterium
CAAGGCGAAAGTCCGCCATACGCGCGGTGTTTCCGAGAAGGCCGGTCGCCAGAGTGGTGAGATCAGCAAGATTCTCCTGCGGCAGCACCAAACCCCCGCCTTGCGCAGCGAAATACGCGGCATTGGCGCGCTGGTGGTCGTCGGCGGCCTGCGGAAACGGAACCAGAATTGCCGGCACCCCGATACGCGCAAACTCGGCCAGACTGCCGGCACCGGCGCGTGCCACGACCAGATCCGCGGCTGAAAGCAGTCCGGCCACATCATCGCAAAACGGAATCATTGCTGCCCGAAGTCTTGCTCCGCCCGGCCCGGACAACTCGACGAACTGCGACTCGCCCTTCCCCATTCCCGTCACGCAGGCGAGCTGGATACCGAGCGCGGCCAGGGGCGCGGCTGCCTCGCGAGCCCAGTTGTTCAACGGCGTCGCGCCCTGACTGCCGCCGAAGACGACAAGAACCTGCCGCGCCGGATCAAGTCCGAGCGAACGCACGGCCTCATCACGCGGACGTCGCACGATTTCGGCACGAACCGGCAAACCGGCGGCACGAAGTTTTTCGTCATTACGACACGGCAGAGAGACTCCGGGCGGAAGATACACCCGGCGGGCAAAGCGCGCGAGATGCCGCACCGATTTCCCGGGCACCCGATTGGCTTCGTGTAAGGCAACCGGCACGCCGCGCAAGGCACCGGCAAGAATGATGCTCGCGGTGGTGAAGCCACCGAAGCCGACAATGGCCGCCGGCCGTTCGGCCGTCACGAGGCGGCGGCCGGCGGCAAAACCCTTGGACTGAGAAACGAGAAAGCGCCCCATCACGCCCGGGTGAAGCCCGAAAGGAGTGCCCGGAATGGGAACAAATCGCAGCCCCGGATACTTCACCGCCAGCCGTGTATCCACTTTTTTGTGACTAATCAGCAGCACCGCGCGATGGCCGCGAGCCACGAGCCCTTCGGCCAAGGCGATCCCGGGCGAGAGATGGCCGCCGGTGCCACCGCACGAAAGCAGGAAGGTGCGGCTGGCGGCGCTCATGCGAAATCCCGGTTTCCGGGCAGGACCTCGCTGCGCATCCAGGCACGGCGGGTGTTAACGAGAAGCCCCACGAGCAGTCCCATCAGGACAAGATTGGAAATACCCGCGCTCACGAAAGGCATGGACATTCCCTTGGTGGGGAGCCGACCTGTGACCACGCCGATGTTTATGACTGCCTGGAGGGCGATCAACAGAATGGCGCCGGCGACCAGCAGATATTGAAAGAGGTTGGGCGCACGGCGCAGATGAATCAGCCCGCAGATAAAGATCAGAGTGAATGCGGCGACGGTCAGCAGTGTGGCCACTAGGCCCAGCTCCTCACCCACGATTGCGAAGATAAAGTCAGTATGCGCTTCCGGCAGAAAAGACATCTGCTGACGCCCTTGACCGAGGCCCGCGCCGTCAACGCCGCCCGCCGCGAATGCGAGAAAGGATTGATAAACCTGGTAGGTGCCCGCCTGTTTGTTGCCCTCGACATCGAGGAATGAAGTCAAACGCGCAAGGCGGTTGGGGTTGAGCCAGATCGCGATTGAGAAAGCGACGGCACCCACGCCGACGCAGGTGAAGATGTAGCGCCAGTGGGCTCCCGCGAGAAAGAGCAGGATCACGCCCACGGCGCCAACCAGAGCGGCGGTGCCGAAGTCCGGCTGAAGCATGATCAAGGCACCGGCAGCGCCAATGATACAGAGCGGATAGACAAATCCCCGCTTGAATTCGGCCATGCGCGATTGGTTGAGCGCGAGATAGTGGGCGAGCACCAGAACCAACCCGATCTTGGCCAGCTCGGAAATCTGGAAACGCACCGGTCCCAACCCGAGCCAGCGGCGCGAGCCGTTGACACTGATGCCGATGCCCGGTGTGGCGACGAGCAGGAGCAGGAAGACGATTCCGCCGACGATGATCCAGATATGGCGGCGAATGTATTCAAGATTCACGCGACTCATCGCGTAACCGGACGCGACGCCGAGACCCATGCCGAGAACCTGCTTCCAAAAATAGGCGGCCTTGGCGCTGAACACCGCGATCAGCCCCAAGGTGCAAAGAAATGCCACGCAGACGAGAATTACGCCGACCGGGTTAAGGGTCGGACGCACCGGAACGGACCCCGGGGAGGAAGGCTGGGTGGCAAAGCGCGGCATGGCGACTGATCGGGCGTTTTAAAGTGTAGTTTCTAATCAATACGAATCACAGGCACGGCCATCGGCTGCACCGGAGTAACAGGCGTCGGGGTCGAGGGCGCGGGTTCGGCGGGCGCCGCAGGCTCTGCCGGCACCCCAGGAGCGGCGGCGGACTTCACCGCGGCGCCCGCCTTGGCCCCGACGGGGAGCTTCAAGGCTTGGCCGACACGGATCTTGGCGGGGTCTGTGATATTGTTAAGAGTGGCGATGTCGCCGACCCGGACGCCATGTTTGCGGGCGATCGAGCCGAGGGTGTCACCAGGCACCACGGTATGCGTTGTATCACCGGCGAGGGGCGCAGGGCGGGCCGCCGGCGCTTCGATTGCAGCCAGGGGCGAGGCGGGGGCGGATACGGGAATTGAGTTACCAGGCAAAACAAGCTTCTGACCGATACGCAGACTGTCACCCTTCAGGTTGTTGGCGGTGCGAAGTGCGGCGGCGGTGGTTCCGTGTTTGCGAGCGATGGAGCCGAGCGTATCGCCGGAGGCTACAGTGTAAGTGTTGGCAGCTTCACCGGAGACGCCCGCAGCGGGCGCGGCGGCCTTGGCCGGAACGGTTAAAGTCTGGCCGAGGCGAAGGCTGGCGGTCTTTGCGAGCTGGTTCGCGGCGGCGAGTTCATCGATTGAGATTCCGTATTTGCGCGAGATGGACCATAGGCTGTCGCCCTTCGCGACCGTATGCGTGGCGGAGGCCGCGACCGGAGGCGTTTCTACAATGGGTGCGACCGAAGGCCGAGTAGGCGCGAAACGAACCATCGCATCAACCGGTGCCGGGGTCGCGGGAGCGATAGCCGTGACAGGTGAGACTGAAGTCGAATCGCTCGACACGGCGACCGGGCTCAACGAATCAACCACCGGCGAAACCGAAGTGGGTGCGGTTGCCTCGGGTGTGGGCTTGGGGCGGCCAGTGGAACGGCAGCCCGGCGTGGCAAATATGACGACAAAGACGGCGGCGTGAACCGCGACGACTAGACCAGTAACGTGGATGAGTTTCATGATGTTTGTGTGAGTAAATTTAGATGGATGAGGGAAAGGGAGTGGCGACGGACGAGTTCACCAGCGCGACGAACTGGTCGCCCCGGTCG
>JAIYBI010000470.1 GCA_027488595.1 Opitutaceae bacterium
CCGGCCCCGCTCCCGCCGCCAACGAGACCGCAAAACCCGGTCCCGCCGACGTGGCCATCCTCCTCGACGCGCTCTCGACCGCCGTCTTGCGAGACTCTCCCGAGTTCGCCACCTCGCTCGCCGTAAGCGAGGAGCGCGCTGGAGGCCCCTACTCCGCCCGCCTGAGCGACGGGTCCGCCGCCGCCACCGCCGCCCGTGTGCTGCAATTTCAGGGTTTTAAGGCCAGACTCGACGCCCTCGACCGCAAGGCGCTCACCCCCGGCGACGCCGTCTCAATCGAGGTCGCCAGCGCCATGGTAGACTACGGCCTCGCCGGCGCGCCTTTCGCCTACGGCGACTACGGCTTCGGCGGCTTCAGCCCCTACGGCGTCACCCAGCTTTCCGGGTCCTACCTGGACATGCCCGACTTCCTCGACAGCCAGCATCAGATAAAAACCACCGCCGACGCCGACGACTACCTTGCGCGTCTGACTGCCTTTACCAAGGTCCTCGACGACGACACCGCCGGCATCCAGGACGACGCCGCGAAGGGCGCGGCGCCGCCCGATTTCGCCATTCAGGGCGCGATCAACCAGCTCAACGAATTCGCCGCCACCGCCCCGTCCGAATGCGTGCTCGTTGAGTCCATCCGCCGCCGCGCCGCTGGGATTCTCGGCATCTCGCCCGAGGCCGCCGCCACCTACGCCACCCGCGCCGAGACTCTCGTCCGCGAACATATCCTGCCCGCCTACCGCCGCCAAGCTGCCGTCCTCCAATCCCTCTTGCCCTCCGCCTCGCCCGAACCCGGCGTCTGGCGCCTCCCGCAGGGCGAGGCCTACTACGCCGCCTCGCTGAAGGCCCAAACCAGCACCGACCTCACCCCCGACGAGATTCACGAGCTCGGCCTAAAACTTGTCGCCAGTCTGCGCCGGGAGATTGACCGCGATCTCGATGCACAAAAAATCCCGCCCGGCCCGCTCGACGAGCGCCTCCGCCACGTCGCCAAGCTAGACGGCCAGATCTACCCGGATACCGACGAGGGCCGCGCCGCGCTCCTGGCCGACCTCAACCGTCACGTCACTCTCGTCCAGTCCCGCCTGCCGGAGGTCTTCGGCCGCCTGCCGAAGGCGGCGGTCGAGATCAAACGCATTCCGGTTTATTCCCAGGCCGGCGCTCCCGGTGGCTACTACCAGGGCGCCGCCCTCGACGGATCTCGTCCCGGTGCCTACTACATCAACCTCCGCGACATGTCGGAGGTTCCTCGCTTCGGTCTGCCCACCCTCACCCACCACGAGGCCATCCCCGGGCATCATCTGCAGATTTCCATTCAACAAGAGCTCACCGGTCTGCCCTTCTTCCGCACCGCCCTGGCCGGTTTCAACGCCTTCGATGAGGGATGGGCGCTCTATGCCGAGCAACTGGCCGACGAAATGGGCCTCTACGCTGACGATCCTCTCGGCCGCATCGGCTATCTCCAAGCCTCACTCTTTCGCGCCGCGCGCCTCGTAGTGGACACGGGAATACACCAAAAACGCTGGAGTCGCGAAAAAGCCATCACCTACATGGTTGAGAACACCGGCGACCAGCGCAGCGGCGTCGTGACCGAAATCGAGCGCTACGCAGTATGGCCCGGCCAGGCCACCGGCTACATGGTCGGCCGCGAGTTAATCAACCGCCTGCGCGCCCGCGCCCGCTCCGAGCTCGGCGCCGCCTTCGACCTCAAAGCCTTTCACGACATGGTGCTGAGCCAGGGCTCCATCCCCCTCACCACCCTGGAACGCGAGGCCACCGCCTGGATCGCCGCCCGCAAAGCCGCCGCGTCCAAGGCCCCGTAAACCCCGTCTCGACCGCTTCGCGCTAACTGATCAGCAGCAGTCGCGCCGGCTGTCCCGCTGCGGTCTCCGGCGCGCGATGAATGCATGGCGGCACCGGACTGCCCGGATACTCCACCGCGATCTTCCAAAGATTTCCCAGTCCGAACGGATACGGCTGCGCTCCCTCGACCGGCGCATAGTGCAAATCGTAACAGTTCTCGTTCAGAAACTCGCGAAACTCCGCCTCGTCCGTCCCGCCAAAAAGCGTCCACAACTCCGCCCGGGTCTCCGGTAAATCCACCTTCCGCCGCGCCTCCTCATTCAAGAGCCCTTCGCTCGCCGGCCCATGGTAAGTGCAAAGCCACGTCGCCGCTTCCACCGGCGCGCTGTCGGCATGATACGAGAAGACATCCGTCACCACCGGCCCCGCGTCCTCATCGCGCGGATAGCCATGGATGCAGTTCAACACCGGCTCTAGCTCAGCCTCCCGCAGCAGCCGCAAATCCTCCAGCATCACCTCCACCGCCACCCTCCCCGCCGCGCTCAAGGGCAATGCCCGCAAACGCGCCTCATCCAGCACCGTGATTGCCTCGCCATCCCCGTCACCGAGGTAGGCCACGACCTCGGCAAAATCCCCCGCCAGCACCCGAGGCCAGCAAAGCGCATTCACCCCGCCCGCAAACGGCGTGGTGAGCAGCTCTTGAAAACTACCCACCTGCTTAATGCGGGGACTGGGATGCGAAGAGGCTGGCAATGTCATTCACCCGCCAACCTGAACAAAGCCTGCGCGAAACTCACCTCCCTTCTTTCATCCGAAAACTAAAACCTCCCGCACCCGACTTGCCAGCGGGCCCGGCGGCACTCACGTTCTCTGACTCTCATGTTCGACTCGCTTACCGAAAAACTCTCGTCCGCCCTCCGCAACCTCCGTGGCGTCGGCCAGCTCTCCGAGGCCAACATGGAGGCGGCTCTCCAGGAGGTGCGCACCGCCTTGCTCTCCGCCGATGTCCATTTCCGCGTCACCCGCGAGTTCATCGAACGAGTCAAAGCCAAGGCCGTCGGCCAGGAGGTCTTGAAGGGCGTCAACCCCGGCCAGCAGATCGTCAAAATCATCAACGACGAGCTCGTCGCCCTTCTCGGCGAGGGCACCAACACCCTTTCCGGCGCGCGCCCGCTCAAGGTTCTCATGGTCGGTCTGCACGGCTCCGGCAAAACCACCTCCACCGCCAAGCTCGGCCGCCTGCTCAAGAAAAAGGGTTTTTCAAAACCTTTCGCCGTCGCGTGCGACATCTACCGCCCCGCCGCCATTGATCAGCTCGAGATTCTCTCCAAACAAGAAGACCTCGGCTTCTACGCCGATCGCGTCTCGCGCGATGTGCCCGCCATCGGCGCCGCCGGTCTCGCCGCCGCCCAGGCCGCCGGTGCCGACCTCATTCTTTTCGACACCGCCGGCCGTCTCCAGATCGATGCCGACCTCATCGAGGAGGTCAAAAAACTCAGCGCCCGCATCCAGCCCGACGAGATCATCCTCGTGGCCGACGGCGCCCTCGGCCAGGAGGCGGTCAACGTCGCCAAAACCTTCCACGAGGCACTGAAACTCACCGGCCTCATACTCACCAAGCTCGATGGCGACGCCCGCGGCGGCGCGGCCCTCTCCATCAAGTCCATCACCGGCGTGCCGATCAAGTTCGTCGGCACCGGCGAAAAGACCGCCGACTTCGATATCTTTTACCCCGACCGCCTCGCCTCCCGCATCCTCGGCATGGGCGACGTCGTGTCGCTGGTTGAGAAGGCCGCCGAGGTCATTGACCAGAAAGAGGCGGAGAAGATGGCGGAGAAGATGAAGAAGGCCGACTTCACTCTCGAAGACTTCCTCGCGCAGATGCAGCAAATCAAAAAACTCGGCTCAC
>JAIYBI010000294.1 GCA_027488595.1 Opitutaceae bacterium
TAAACGCCTGCTCCAATACGACGACGTTCTTAACCAGCAGCGCGAGGTCGTTTACGGCATCCGCAACGCGGCCATCCACGCCGAGCGCGCCAAAGACATTATCTTCGAGCAAGTCGAGGAGGAGCTTTTCTCACGACTCGAGCTGGCCGGCTTCGGCGGCAGGAGCACCGTGTCGTCAACCGCCTCGGAAGGTCTGGTGGGGTGGTGCAACACACACTTCCCGATTGCACTTAAGCAGGAAGATTTGGCCGACAAATCCGCCGACGAACTCGCCAAGATGATCACGGAGCGGGTTCGCGCCGCCTACGGCATCAAGGAGTCGGTCGAGATTCCCGAGGCCCTCGCTTCGATCGAACGCTACGTCATCATCAACGCGATTGATCACCACTGGCAGGAGCATCTCACCGAGATGGAAGAGCTGCGCCGCTCGATCGGTCTTCGCAGCTACGGCCAGAAGGACCCGCTCGTGGAATACAAGGGCGAAGCCTACAAGTATTTCGAAGAGCTGATGCAGAATGTGCGCCTGCAAATCTGCACCGGACTCTTCCGCAGCGCCTCGAATCTACAGGTGTTTGAGAACATGCTCGCCATGCTTTCACGCAACGCACTGCAAGAGGGGCCGGACACTGGAGGCGAAGCGGTGAAATCCCCGATTGCGAAAACGACCGAGGCGAAGACTCCACCTGCCAAAAAGGAAACGGAACTCCCCAAGATTCGGGTTCAACCCGGAGCGAGTTTCACCGGCGTGGGCCGAAACGATCCGTGTCCTTGCGGCAGCGGCAAAAAATTTAAGAACTGCCACGGGGCTTGATGCGTCGCCGGCAGCATCAACTTGAGCCTCGCAGCCGCGCTCAAGCCCTGCATTCGGGTTGAACTGACGTTCTCGAGGTCATCAATCCGACCATGCCCCCGCCGATTTTTGTCACCGCTTCGCACGCGAGGGCATTCGCGCTGCGAGCGCTCGGGTTGATCGAGCCGCATGAGAGCGTGACGGCGGCGCTGGCGCATCACGGTTACGTGCAGATTGATCCGATCAATGTCTGCGGGCGGATGCATGATTTGATTTTGCGCTCGCGGGTGGCGGGTTATCGCGAAGGCGATTTGATGCGGTTTTTGCACGGCGCGGACGAAGATGAAAAACCGCGCGGGCCGGAGATTCGCACGGCGTTTGAACATCATCTGCCGTCCACTGGAATCCTGGTCGCGCTGGAAGCGGAGGCGTGGCCGCACCTCCGCCGGGCGATGCACGAGCGGACGCGACGGGCGGGGGCGTGGTCGGGCAAGTTGACCGCACGTGAGGCGGAGCTGGCGAAACGGATTCTGGATGAAATCGGCACGCGCGGGCCACTGGGTTCGGATGCAGTGGAGGACGAGCGGCGCTCGGGTCGAAGCGTGTGGGGCGCCGCGACGCTGGTGAAGGCGACGTTGCAAAAACTGTTTTTCCACGGACGCGTGCTCATCGCGCGGCGCGAGAGCGGACGCCGGCTCTACGATCTGCCGGAGCGGGTGTTGCCGGCGGCGATTCTGGCGCAGGTGGAGGCGAAACCAACCGAGACGGCGCGCTGGGAGGCGCTGCTGAAGTTGAGACAACGCCGTCTCACTGCGCTCAAGCGCGGCGAGCTGGCGGCCGTGGCCGACTTGGTGCAGCCGGTGCGAATCGAAGGCGCGGCGGGCGTGGTGTATTGCCTGCGAGAGGACGAGGCGAAACTGGCGGCGGCGGGAACACTGAAAGTCGCCCCGCGCTTGCTCGCACCGCTCGACCCCCTGATCTACGACCGCAAGCTGGCGCGGGTGTTGTGGGATTTTGACTACACGTGGGAGGTCTATACGCCGCCCGCGAAGCGGCGGCGCGGTTACTACGCGTTGCCCCTGCTCTCGGGCGCCGAGCTGGCGGGGCACGTGGACCCGAAGGCGGATCGCAAGGGCGGACGCCTGACGGTGGTCAGCCGGGAGGCAAAGCGCGGTCACGCCGCCGCTGCGAAGGCGGCGACGGGGGAGCTTGCGGCGTTTCTCGGTCTGCGGGCGTGACGGGCGCGAATCGGTCGGCGGCGAACGACGAAGGCGCTACTTTTTAGCGGCGGCGGTGATGCCGCCGGGGAGGCAGGCGCCGCAACCCTGGGCGAAGAAGTCGTTGCCCTTGTCGTCCACCAAGATGAAGGCGGGGAAGTTCTCCACCTCGATTTTCCAGACGGCCTCCATGCCGAGCTCGGCGTATTCGAGCAGCTCGACTTTCTTGATGTTTTCCTTGGCCAGGATGGCGGCGGGACCGCCGATGCTGCCGAGATAAAAACCGCCGTGCTTGTGGCAGGCGTCGGTGACGGCCTTCGAGCGGTTGCCCTTGGCGAGCATGATCATGCTGCCGCCGAGGGACTGGAAGAGATCCACGTAGCTGTCCATGCGGCCGGCTGTAGTGGGTCCGAAACTACCGGAGGCGTAGCCGGTCGGCGTCTTGGCGGGGCCGGCGTAGTAAACCGGGTGGTTTTTTTTTTTTTTTTGCAAGCCGAGGCCGGCACCCACGCGCTCTTTGAGTTTGGCGTGGGCGATATCGCGGGCGACGACGAGGGTGCCGGTGAGGAGAACGCGGGTGGTGGTGGGGTGCTTGGAGAGCTCGGCGAGGATGGCGGGCATCGGCTGGTTGAGATCAATGTGGACGGATTTGTCGTCCTTGATCTGGCGCTGCTCGGGGGCGAGGAAGCGGCCGGGGTTGGTTTCGAGTTTTTCGAGGAAGATGCCGTCCTTGGTGATCTTGCCCTTGACGTTGCGGTCGGCGGAGCAGGAGACGCCCATGCCGATGGGGAGGGAGGCGCCGTGGCGGGGCAGACGGATGACGCGCACGTCGAGGGCGAAGTATTTGCCGCCGAACTGGGCGCCGATGCCGGTGTTGCGCGCGATCTGGAGAATTTTTTGCTCCCATTCGAGATCGCGGAAGGCGCGGCCGTGTTCGTCGCCGGTGGTGGGCAGGGCGTCGTAGTATTTCGTGGAGGCGAGCTTGAGGGTCTTCATCGTCGCCTCGGCGGAAGTGCCGCCGATGACGAAGGCGAGGTGGTAGGGCGGGCAGGCGGAGGTGCCGAGGTAGCCAAGTTTGTCGGCGACAAATTTTTCCAAGCCGGTGGGGGTGAGCACGGCGCGGGTTTCCTGGAAGAGGAACATCTTGTTGGCCGAGCCGCCGCCCTTGGAGACGAAGAGGAATTTGTAGTAGTCGCCCTGCGCGGCCATGAGATCAATCTGGGCGGGCAGGTTGGTGCCGGTATTGACCTCGTGATACATGTCGAGGGCGGCGTTTTGTGAATAACGGAGGTTTTCCTTGGTGTAGGCCTCGTAAACGCCCTTTGAGAGGGCCTCGGCGTCGTTGGCGTTGGTCCAGACTTGCTGGCCCTTGTAACCGAGAATGGCGGCGGTGCCGGTGTCCTGGCAGAGAGGGAGGATACCCTGGGCGGCGACCTCGGCGTTGCGCAGGAGGGTCAGGGCGACGTAGCGGTCGTTGTCGGAGGCCTCGGGGTCCTTAAGGATGGCGGCGACCTGTTCGAGGTGGGCGGGACTCAGGTAAAAATTGGCGTCGTGGTATGCCTCTCGGGAGAGGTGAGTGAGAGCCTCCGGAGTAACCTTGAGGATGGTTTTGCCCTCGAAGGTGACGGTGCTCACGCCCTCGGTGGAGAGCAGGCGGTATTCAGTGGTGTCGGTGCCCAAGGGGAAGGGCTCGGAATAGTGGAATGCGGGCGTGGCCATGGAGATTCACCTTAAGATACCACTGTTAGACTCACGAACAAATTAAGATTGTGGAAATTGCTGAGGATTAACCCTCGGTTGCCCGTAAGCAAAAGCGCGTAACCTGCATCAAGCACTTTGCAAAATGCGCGAAGCTGGCATCTGTGAGGGCGTAACCAATGTTTCCGAGCGCACTCCACTCTCTTTTTCAGGGACAGATTCCGCGAAAATTGTCCAGTCGCGCCGGATCGGCTTCGCTGCTTTGCCTTATGGTCGGTGTGGCCCCGCCAGCCAGCGCAGCGGTCCTCTACTGGGATGGTGACGGAGCTGGCGTCGTGGGCGGTGGAAACGGAACCTGGGATCAGAGCGCGCCACGCTGGAGCTTAATCGCCACCGGAAGCAGCTATCAGGCGTGGAACAACACCGCCTCACCCACCGACGACGCCGTCCTGCAAAACACCGCCGGCACCATCACCCTCGGCGAGCCGATCACGGTGCGTTCGATCACCGCCCGCACCAACGCCTACGTGCTCACCGGCTCCACCCTCACGCTTGCGGGCGGCACCGGCGTGTTCGATGTCGGCACCGCCACCACTGTCGGCTTGACCGTCAACTCCACCGTCGCCGGCACCGCCGGACTCACCAAACAGGGCGTCGGCGTGCTCACCCTCAACGCCGCCAACTCCTTCACCGGCGGCACCACCCTCACCGCAGGCACGCTCAACCTTGGCAACAACAACGCCCTCGGTGCCGACAAGCTCACCCTCGCGGGCGGCACCCTCACGGCCGTCACCACCGCCCGAACCCTCGCCAACGCCGTTGACGTCACCGCCAACACCACCCTCGGCGGGGCAATCGCCTTCACCTTCTCCGGCCCGGTCGTCCTCACCGGAAGCCGCACCGTTACGGTCAGCAACACCGCACTTACCACTTGGAGCGGCGGCCTCGGCGAAACCGGTGGCGCGCAGAACTTCACCAAGGCCGGCACGGGCAACCTCCTCCTCACCGCCGCCAGCACCTACACCGGAAACACGACGATCTCCGGCGGCACCCTCGCCCTCGGGCCGGGCGGCACGATCTCCGGTGCCAACCTTACGCTCAACGACGGCGTGCTCGCGCAGGGCACCGCCATCACCGCCTCGCTCGGCACGGGCGCCGGCCAGATCAACTTCGCAGCCACCGGTTCCGGCGGCTTCGCGGCCTTTGGCGGTGCCGTCACCGTCACCGGCTTCACCGGCACTCCCGTCTGGGGCTCGACCGCCAGTTTCCTCGCCAACACCCGCTCTCTCATCCTCGGCTCGTCCATCGCCGACAACGTCGTCACCTGGACCAACGACTTCTCCCTCGGCACCGCCGCGCGCACGATCACGGCCAACGACAACACCCTCTCCACCGCTGATCGCGCCGTCATATCCGGCGTGATCTCCTCCGGCGCCGGCGGAGCACTCACCCGCAACGGCGCCGGCCGCCTCGACCTCACCGCCGCCAATACCTACACTGGCGCGACCCTGCTCCAGGCCGGCACCACCGGCATCACCACGCTGGGCAACGTGTCCGCCGGTGCCTCCTCGCTCGGCGCACCCGCCACGATCGCCGACGGCACCATCGGTATCGGCAGCACCACTACAGCGGCCACCCTGCTCTACCTCGGCGCCGGCTCGACCACCGACCGCGTACTCAACCTTGCCGGCACCACCGGCGGGACCACGCTCCAGAGCGATGGCACCGGCCCGCTCGTGTTTACTTCCGGCGTCACCGCGACCGGCGTCGGCAACAAAACCCTCACCCTCACCGGCAATAACACCGGGGCAAACGCCATCCAAGGCGTCATCGCCAACAACTCGGGCACCAACCTCACCTCCGTCACCAAATCAGGCACCGGCAACTGGACGCTCTCCGGCGCGAATACCCACGGCGGCACTACTACCCTGAGCGCCGGCACCCTTTTGGTCGGCCACGACAGCGCCCTCGGCACCGGCGCGCTCACCCTCGCCGGCGGCACTTTCGCCGGCACCTCCGGCCCCCGCTCCCTCGCCAACGTCGTCAACCTCACCGGCTCGTCCATCATCGGCGGCTCGTCCAATCTCACGTTTACCGGTGCCTTCGCCCAGTCCGGCGGCAGCCGCACCCTCACGGTCAATAACAGCGGGACGACCACTTTCGGCGATACGTCATCCTTCACTCTCGCCGATAACAACCAGGCCCGCACCCTCACCATGACCGTGAATGGCGGTGCCGTCTCCATTCCCAGAATCATCCAAAACGGCACCGGCACGGGCGCCGATGGACTGACCAAGTCCGGCGCCGGCCTGCTCGAACTCTCCGGTGCCAACACCTTCAACGGCGCGCTCACCGTATCCGCCGGCACCCTACGCGCCACCGGCGGCGCGGCCACGCTCGGCGCGGGCGCTCTCTCCGTCGGCACCGCCACCCTCGATCTTCGCGCCGACGCCGCGACCCTCTACGGCCGCAACACCACCGTCTCCGGCACCGCGACAATCACCCCCGGCCGCTCCGCCCCCGGCCCGGGCCTCACCCACACCCTAGGCACTCTTTCCATGGGCACCGCCACGCTGGCGCTCAACGCCGGGGCCAACGTCTCCTCCGGCACGTCCGGCCTTGTCTTCGGCACCACCACTCTCACCGGCAACCCCACTTTCAACCCCGCCGCCGACACCCGCCTCACCCTCGGTCCCGTCGCCGGCGGAGCCTCGGCCCGCACCGTGACAAAAAACGGCGCAGGCGAGCTCCTTCTCTCCGGCGCGGGCACTTTCACCACCGCCAGCGCCCTTGTGGTTAACAACGGCATAGTTCGCCTCGGCGCGTCCAACGTCCTCGGCTCCACACCTCTGGTAAATGTCACCGTGCGATCCAACGTCGCCGGCAGCACCGCCCTGCTTGATCTCGCCGGCTTCGACCAGTTCATCCTCGGGCTGACCTTTGGCGGCACCGGCGGCACCCCCACCTCGACCAGTAACCTCAGCACCGGCGCGGGCCTGCTTACCCTGGGCGGCACCGTCACCTACACCAGCACCGGCAACCCTCTCGGTTCCACCTTGAGCGGCAATGTCTCACTCGGTGTCGCCACCCGCACGTTTTCGGTCGCCGACAGCACCACCGCCGCCGCCGACCTCACGGTCTCCGCCGTGGTCTCCGGCGCCTCGGGCAGCGGCCTGACCAAGACCGGGACCGGTGTGCTCGTGCTCTCGGGTCTCAACACCTACACCGGCCCTACCGCCATCCAGGCCGGAACCGTCTCCATCAACACCCTGGGCAATCTCTCCGCCTCCTCTTCCCTCGGTGCGCCGACCACCGTCGCCAACGGCACTCTCGCGCTGGGCGCCACCACCACCCCCGGCACTCTGCTCTACACCGGAGGAGCCACCTCGACCAACCGCGTTGTCAACCTCGCCGGCACCACCGGCGGCGGCGTGCTCGATGCATCCGGCACCGGTCCGATCACCTTTACCAGCGCCCTCACCGCCACCGGCGCGGGCAGCAAGACCCTCACCCTCCGCGGCTCGAACACCGGGAACAACACCTTCGCCGGCGCGATCATCAATAACTCCGCCACCAACCTGACCAGTATCGTAAAAGCGGATACCGGCACTTGGATCATCTCCGGGGTCAACACCAACACCGGGGCAACCACCGTCAACAACGGCATCCTGCGGCTCGGCTCCTCCGCCTCGCTCGCCAACTCCGCCCTCACCGTCAACGCCAACCTCGCCGGCGCCACCGCCCTCCTCGATCTCAATGGTTCCAACGCGACCGTCGCGAGCCTCACCTTCGGCGGCGTCGGCGGCACGCCCACCTCCGCCAGCAATCTCTCCACCGGCAGCGGCACCCTGACGCTCGGCGGCAACGTCACCTACACCAACACCGGCAACCCCCTCGGCTCCACCGTGAGCGGCAGACTCGCCCTCGGCGCCGCCGCCCGCACCTTCACGGTCAACGACTCAACCACCGCCCCCGTTGATCTCACCGTCTCCGCCCTTATCTCCGGCGGGGCGGGCATCACGCTGAACAAGGCCGGCGCCGGCACCCTCCTCCTCTCCGGTGCTAATACCTACGCGGGCAACACCACCGTCTCCGCCGGCACGCTGCTCACAGGGGCCGTCAACACCTTGCCGTCCACTGGAGCCGTGTCCGTTGCCAGCGGTGCCGTGCTGGATTTGAACGGCTTCGCCCAGACCGTGGGCTCCCTCGCCGGCACCGGCGGCCTTTCCCTCACTGCGGCCACGCTGAGCGCCGGAGGGGACAACAGTTCCACCGCCTGGTCCGGCATTGCTTCCGGCACCGGCGGCCTGACCAAGACCGGCACCGGCACCCTGACCGTCTCCGGGGTCAATACCTACACCGGCCCCACCACCGTCTCCGCCGGCACGCTCACCCTTTCCGGCGGAGCCAACCGGCTCTCCGCCGCCACCGCGCTCACCGTCACCGCCGGGGCCACCTTCAACCTGGGCAACAACTCGCAGACCGTTGGCTCGCTCTCCGGCGGCGGTGCCGTCACCCAAGGCACGGGTAACTTCACCGTCGCCAGCGCCGGCGATTCCACCTTCTCCGGCGTCGTCTCCGGCAACGGCTCCTTCACCAAACAAGACGCCGGCAATCTCACCCTTTCCGGCTCCAACTCCGTTTCCGGCCCGCTCTCGGTCAGCGCCGGCACCCTCACCCTTTCCGGCTCCTCGGGTGCCCTGGCCTCCGCCTCCAGCATTAGCGTCGCCGGCGGCGCCTCCCTCGTGCTCGACAGCTCCGCCGCCACCAACGCCAACCGGCTGGGCAACGCCGCGCCCGTTTCCTTGAGTGGAGGCACACTCACCCTGCGCTCCGCCGCCGCCGGCACTAGCGAGAGCCTCGGCGTTTTCACCCCCGGCGAAGGCAACTCGATCGTGAACGTGGATCAAACCGGCGCCGGGGCCGCCGTCCTTACTTTCGCAGGCTTGGGCACGGTCGATCCCTTCGCCTCCGTTGATTTCCTCGCCGCCTCCGGCACACTCGGCGCGAGCGCGACCAGCCCCCAGATCTACATCACCGGTCTCGCGTCCGGCTTTATCGGCGGCTGGGCGCTGGTCGGTCCCGACTTTGCCGAATACGGCTCCTTCGGCGTGCGCGCTCTCACCGGCTACTACAACGACACTGACGGCATCAATGTCAGCAACGTCACCGCGAACGTGCTGCTCGCCTCCTCGTCCCTCGCCTCCGCCACCACGCTCACCAACGCGGGCACCACCACCGACCAGGCCCTGCTGCTCGCGGATGTCGCCGCCGTTGATCTCAACACCGACGCCACCCGCACGCTCAATCTGGCCTCCGGCGGCCTGCTCAAAATCACTTCCACCGCCACCACCCTTTCCGGCCTCGGACGGCTCACCGCCGGCGGCAATGCCACCGGCACGCTCTCCGCCACCGTCCAGTCCACCGGCAGTCTCACCATCGCCTCTTCCATCATAGACAACGCCGGCCCCGACACCCTCTACGGCAACGGCGACGACCGTGCGGTGACGCTAGTCAAGGGCGGCCCCGGCGAACTAATCCTCACCGCCGCCAACACCCACCGCGGCGGCACCCAGCTCGACGCCGGAACCCTCACGCTCGGAAACAACGCCGCCGCCGGCACCGGCACCCTTCACCTCAACGCCGGCACCCTCCAGGGCACCGGAGGCGCGCGCACCCTCGCCAACCCCGTCCACTTTGGAGGCAGCCTCGCTTTCGCCGGGATCGACGCCCTCACCTTCACCGGCAACACCACACTCGCCAGCCACTCCCCCCTGGTCCTTGCCGTCAACACCGACCTCACCTTCAGCGGCGTCGTCGATCAGAGCGGTGCGCCCGGGGCCCTGACCAAAAACGGCAACGCCACCCTCACCCTCTCCGGCTCCTCGTCCAACACCTACAACGGCACCACCACCGTCAACGCTGGCACCCTTCAGCTTGGCAAAACCTCCGGCAACGCGATCAACGGCCCCCTCACCGTCGCCTCCGGCACCGTGCGCCTACTCGCCGGTAATCAAATTCTGGATACCTCCGCCCTCTCCCTCGGCTCCGGCGGCGTTCTCGCCCTGAACAACTTCAACGAAACGATCGGCTCGCTCGCCCTCGCCGGCGGTTCCTCCATCACGACCGGCGCCGGCACCCTCACCCTCGGTGGCAATGTCAGCCACGACGGAACCGGCGCGTCCTCCGCCACCATCGCCGGACAGCTCGCCCTCGGCTCGGCGACCCGCACCTTCACCATTGGCGATAGCGCCGCAACGCTCGATCTCGATGTCTCCGCCGCCATCAGCGGCACAGGCGGCCTCACCAAGCTCGGCACCGGCAGCCTCGGCCTCTCCGGTGCCAACACCTACACAGGCAACACCACCATCTCCGCCGGCACCCTCCGCACCGACGCCCTCAATGCTCTTTCCTCCGCCGTCACGGTGGACTCCGGGGCCACGCTCGACTTGAACGGCTTCAACCAGTCCGTCGGCTCTCTCACCGGCACCGGCAACCTCACCCTCGGCGCCGGCATCCTCACCAGCGGCGCGGCCAACGCCTCCACCACCTTCGCCGGCGTAGTCAGCGGCACCGGCGGTCTCGCCAAGACCGGCAATGGCACGCTCACGCTCACCGGTGCCAACACCTACACCGGAGCCACCACCGTCAGCGCAGGCACCCTGCGCGCGGAAAACGCCACCGCCCTCGGCACGTCTGCCGGCGGCGTCATCGTCGCCAGCGGTGCCGCCCTCGAACTCAACAACACCGTTAACATTGGCACCGAGGCTCTCACCCTTTCCGGCACCGGCGTCTCCTCCGGCGGCGCGCTCCGCAGCGTCACCGGCGACAACGTCACCAATGGCGTGATCACCCTCGGCAACGCCGCCACCATCACCACCGCCGCCGGCTCGCTCACCCTTGGAGGTGCCCTCAGCACCGCAGGCAACACCGTCTCCTTCAATTCCGCGGGCGACACCGCCGTTTCCGGCGTCGTCTCCGGCGCGGGTGGCCTCACCAAGACCGGCATCGGCGATCTCACCCTCTCCGCCGCCAACTCCTTCAGCGGCACAACCACGATCTCCGCCGGCACCCTCTTCGCGACCCACGCCTCCGCCCTCGGCACCACCGACGCCGGCACCCTCGTCGCCAGCGGCGCGACCCTCGATCTATCCGGTGGCATCGCCATCGGAGCCGAGGCCCTCTCCCTCGCGGGCACCGGTGCAACTGCCGACGGTGCGCTCCGCAGCGCTTCGGGCGCCAACAGCCTCGCGGGCGCCATCACCCTCGGTGCCGCCACCACGATCAGCACCCTGGCCGATACCCTTGTCCTCTCCGGTGCGCTCAATACCGCTGGCAACACCCTCACCATAAGTTCCGATGGAGACACCACGCTCTCCGGTATTGTCTCCGGCACGGGTGCAGTGACCAAGACCGGCATCGGCGACCTCACCCTCTCCGTCGCCAACACCTTCACTGGCACCACCACAATCTCCGCCGGCACCCTCTTCGCGACCCACGCCTCCGCCCTCGGCACCACCGACGCCGGCGCAATTGTCGCCAGCGGCGCGACCCTCGATCTATCCGGTGGCATCGCCGTCGGAGCCGAGGCACTCACCCTCGCAGGCAACGGAGCAACCGCCGACGGTGCGCTCCGCAGCGCCTCGGGCGACAACAGCCTCGCGGGTGCCATCACGCTCGGTGCCGCCGCCACAATCAACACCTCCGCGGACACACTCACGCTTTCCGGTGCGATCAATACCGCTGGCAACTCCCTAACCATAAACTCGGATGGAGACACCACGCTCTCCGGTGCCGTCTTTGGCGCGGGTGGCATCATCAAGACCGGCATCGGCGACCTCACCCTGTCCGGCGCCAACTCCTTCACCGGCAACCTCAGTGTATCCGCCGGGACCATACGAATCGGCGCGAACGACGTGCTCGCCGACACCCTGCCCGTCACCCTCGCCGGCGGCACCCTCGACGTCGCCGGTCGCACCGAGACCACCGGCACTCTTAACCTCTCCGCCGCATCCACCATAGACTTTGGCGCCAGCGCCGCCGCCATCGTCTTCGCCGCCAGCAACGGTCTCACCTGGACGGGCGCCACGCTCACCATTGCCAACTACAGCACCGGCGTGGACTCGCTGCGCTTCGGCGCGAACGCCAGCGCACTCACCGCCACCCAACTCGGTAGATTCCGTTTCGCAGACTACAATAACGCCACGGCGCAGATTGACGCCTTCGGTGTCGTCACTCCCGTCGCCGTCCCCGAACCCGCCGCCGTGGCCGCTTTTGCCGGACTGGCCACGCTCGGCTGCGCACTCTGGCGTCGCCGCCGCCGCCAAAGCTCTGGCACCGTTTCGCGTCATGGGACTCGATAAAGAACTGCCCGGGGTTTTCGACCCGCAGTCACCGCTCTGGCGCGGCCGCCTCTGGGTGCGCCTCGTGCTTCCGCAGGGCCGTTATCGAATTCACTTTTTTTGGCGGCGCATCGTCATCGTCCTGCTGGTGCTCTCCCTTGGGGGATGGATCGCGGGCACCGCCACCGTGAGCATCATGGCGTGGAAGCGGGGAGTGGACGGCGTGAGCTATTTCGACGTGGTGCTCCCCTGGCGCTGGCCAGACTACCGCGCCGCGCTCAGTCGCCACCACTGGACCGAAGCACAGCGCGCCCACGCCGAGGGCCGCACCCGCGAAGTCTTCCCACTCCTGCACGCCGTGCTGCGCGAGGACCCGGCAAATCTCGAAGCCCGCCGCCTCATGGCTATCTACTATATCCGTGCGGGCTACTTCAAATTCGCGGTCGAGTGCCTCGAACTGGGCCTGCCCGCCGCCGCCGCCGATCTCGATTACGTTAAACTTATCTTCGGCGTGCTCGAAGAACAACAGGATGACGAACACGCCCTCGCACTCGCTTCGCGGTTTTTGCCGGCCGAGCCAACCCAGTCTCTCTCCGAACTCTACCTGGCCCTGCAAGCCGCGACCGCGCATTTCCACCGCGGACGCTACGATCAGGCCGAGGCGATGGTTGCCCAGTGGGGATTGGAGCGCAGCGTCGAAGGCCAGTTGCTGCTCGCCCGTTGCGATTGGGAACGTGGCCTGGCGGCGGCGGCCATCCAACGCCTGGAAAGCGAAGAGTCTCGCTTCGCCGGACGCGACGAGCTCGCGCGCGAGCTGCTGCGCTTCAAACGTGAAAGCGGCGACGGCGGCGAGTGGCGGCGCCAGGCCCACCTGCGCGTGCTCGCCCTGCCCGACGGGCCGGGGCCCCGCGTGGACTGGATCGCCAGCCTGCTCTCCACCCGGGATGCCGACGCGGAACGCGAGATCGAGCGCTTCCTGAAAGATTTCAACCGCGATGCCGCCGCGCTCGTGCTCCTCGCCGGACTGGCCACCGATAACGCCGACCCCGCGCTCGCCGGTCGCGTGCGCGGCGTGGCTCGTGCCGCCGGTCTGTCCGCCAACGCGTTCGCCCTCGCCGAGGTGCAGGCCGCGATCAATGCCAACAACCCGACACTCACCCTGGAACTGGCCCGCGACGCCGCGACGGGCAACGCGGAGGGCAACCCGCATTTCCAATCCGCGCTGGCCGGGCTGCGTGCGCTCGCCCTCTACGCCGACGGCGAGAAAGAACGCGGCGAGATCGAGCTCCAGGTTTTCACCAACCACGACGGCACCCGCGCCGCCGACGGCGTCTGGCTGGCGCGCGAACTGCGGCGGCGCGGCGCGGATATGCCGGCGCAGCGCCTGCTTCAAGCGGCCGTGAACCTCGATCCCCTCAACCAGGCCGCGCTGACCGAACTCGTGCGGGTTCTGGCGGACCTGAGCCGCTACGACGAGGTCACCATTTACCTGCCGCAACTTCTCGCGATGCGGAAACCCTCGCGCGAACTCCTGCGCGAGCTGTCGCTCAAGCTGGAAAGCTTGCCGCCGACGTCGTTCCCCGCCCTCCGCACAAAAGTTGGCGAGGCGCTGGCCGCTCTCGGGTAAAGGTCCTCACCCCCGGCACTCCGACACCCCAGCTCACACGATTTTCAACTTCGGCAGATCCTGGCCGTCCACCAACCCCACCGGCTTGCCCTTGGCGTTGACGACGATGAGGTCGTCAATCTTGTGCGCTTCAAACATGCGCAGGGCATCCACCCCGAGGGCATCGGCGGAGATCGTCTTGGGCTTCACAGTCATGAAGATTTTCACCGGACGCGAGAGGAAGTCGCCGCCTTGAAGGGCGCTGCGGCGGAAGTCGCCGTCGGTTAGGATGCCGGTGAGTTTGCCCGACTTCGGATGCACGAGGGCGATACTGCCGCTGCGCGCCTTGGTCATGCGCAGGATGGCGTCCTGAAGGGTGATGTTATCCTCCGCGATCGGCAGCCGGTCTCCAGCGCGCATGATGTCACCGACCTTGAGCAGCAACACCCGGCCGAGGTTGCCGGCCGGATGGTAGCGGGCGAAATCGTCGCGGGTAAGGCCGCGGGCTTCGAGTAACACCATCGCAAGGGCGTCGCCGAGCGCGAGGGCCGCCGTGGTGCTGGCGGTGGGCGCGAGGGCGAGCGGGCAGGCCTCGCGGGGCACGGTGTAGATGAGACGCAGGTCGCAGCCCTGGGCGAGGTCGGAGTCGGCCTTGGCGGTGAAGGCGACGAGCTTAAGGCCGAAGCGGCGCAACACCGGCACGAGTTTCAACACCTCGTCGGTCTGACCGCTGTTGGAGAGGATGAGTGCGACGTCACCCTCGCCGACCATGCCAAGATCGCCGTGCAGGGCTTGGGTGGCATCGAGGAAACAGGACGGCGCGCCGGTGCTGTTGAAGGTGCCGGCAAGTTTTTGGGCGATGTGCGCGGATTTACCGACGCCGGTGAAGATGAGTTTGCGCCCCGAGGTGATGGCTTCGTGGAAGGCGCGGGCGACGGCGACGAATCCCGGTCCGAGCGATTCGCGGGTGGCGGCCAGCGCCTGCTCCTCAATTTCAAGGCAGAGGCGGGCGCGTTTCAGGACGAAGGAGGAATCGAGGGCCATTTAAGATTGGAGTCGCGAACGGAAAAACGGAGACTCTGGCTTTCGTCATTTTCAATCAATCTCATTTCCGCTGCACGCCATGCGCTGCCGACCGCATTTTCTGTTTCTAATCGCCCTCCTTCTCGGACCCGTCCTGACGGGCTGCGCCCCGAGGGCGATCATGCCCTACACCGCCGAAGTGGACGACCCGGAGTATCGCCGGGGCAAGGAGCTGCAACGTCTTGGCCGCAACCCCGAGGCGCTGGCCTCGTTTCTCAAGGTGATCGAGACGCGCAACGGGGCCGCGGCGGAGTCGCACCTCGATGCCGGCATCATCTATCAGGAACACATCCGCGATCCCATCGCGGCGATTTACCACTACCGGAAGTTTCGCGAGCTGCGGCCCAACGCCAAGCAATCCGACCTCGTATTGCAGCGCATTGACGCGGCGACCCGCGAGTTCGCCCGCACCCTGCCCGCGCAGCCGTTGGATAACCAGGCCGACCGCACGGACATGATGGACGCGATAGACAAACTTCAGCGCGAGAATCTCCAACTCAAGGAACAGCTCATGGCCGCGCGCGCCGCCACCCTCGACTCAATCCGGCAACCACTCGCACCGTTGGCAAGCGATCCGGCGGGCGCAGGCGCCGGCACCCTCGATTTTGGCGCAAGCGGCACCGACGGACCTCCGTCGCGGACGCCCGCGGGCCCGGCGCCGATCGGCGTAGTTCCGATCCAACTACCGCCCACCGCACCCGCGGCCACGCCCGCGCCTTTCGTGAGCGCACCCGCCCCGACTCCGCCGCCCGCACCCGCCACCGCCGGCACCCGCCGTCACGTCGTGGCGAAAGGCGACACCCTCTACAGCCTTGCGCAGCGTTACTACAGCAACCGCAGCCGCTGGCGCGACATTTACGCCGCCAACCGCGAGACCATGCGCAGCGAGACGGATTTGCGCATCGGCATGGAGTTAAAAATTCCCCAGTAAACCGGCCGCCCCGCCGCCGCCCCGCCATGCCCCAAACCTCGCGCCGCACCTCCGTCTTCGGCGAGTCGCTCATCCGCGAAATGTCGCGGGTGGCGGCCAAACACGGCGCGATCAATCTCGCGCAAGGCTTTCCCGAAGGCGACCCTCCCGCCGCGCTCGTGCAAGCGGCGAAAGACGCGATGGACGCCGGTCGCCACCAATACGCCGTCACCTGGGGCTCCCCCGAGCTGCGCGACGCGCTCGCGGCCAAGTTGACCCGCTGCACCGGGCTCGCAGTTGATCCCCTGCGCGAACTCGTGGTAACCTGCGGCGCAACCGAGGCGATGCTCGCGGCGGTGATGACGGTGTGCGACCCCGGCGACCGGCTCGGCATGTTCTCGCCCTTCTACGAAAACTATAATGCCGACGCGATTCTCAGCGGAGCAGTCGCGGTTCATGTGCCGCTGAACCCGCCCGGTTACGGCTTCGATCCGGCGGAATTACGCGCGGCCTTTGCCACCGGCGGAGGGCTGAAGGCCTTTATTCTCTGCAACCCCTCGAATCCCTGCGGACGGGTCTTCACCCGCGCCGAGCTCCTGCAAATCGCCGCGCTCGCGGAGGAGTTCGATACATTCGTGATTACGGACGAGGTTTATGAGCACCTCGTTTTTGACGGCCGCGAACACATCTACTTCGCGACCCTGCCGGGCATGGCGAAGCGCACCATCTCGTGCTCGTCGCTTTCCAAAACATTCTCCATCACCGGCTGGCGCCTGGGCTACCTGCACGCCGCGCCGGAGATCATCGCACAGGCGCGCAAGGTGCACGACTTCCTCACCGTGGGCGCGGCCGCGCCGCTGCAACACGCGGTGGTGACTGCGCTGGGTTTTCCTCCCTCCTACTACACTTCCCTCTGCGCGGAGTATCAGACTCAGCGCGACATTCTGCTCAGCTACCTCGATCGCACCGGCCTCACCTACACGCGCCCCGAAGGAGCGTATTTCGTGATGCTCGACATCTCGCCCTTCGGCTGCGCAAGCGACGTCGAGTTCTCCCACTGGATGACCCGTGAGATCGGCGTCGCTCCAGTGCCGGGCTCGAGTTTCTTCGCCACCGGCGAGAACCGCTACGTCCGACTCAACTTCGCCAAGAAACCCTCCACTCTCCACGCCGCCGGCGAGCGTTTGCTGCGCCTGCGCGAGGGCCGCAAAGCCTAGCGGCGAACTCGGCGGAACCTAGCGCCGCTCGTCAACGAAGACGGCGTGGGCGAGCGGGAAAATCGGGCGGCCGATGCGGTGCGAGCTGATCTTTTCGAACTGGAGCCCAATGAGAAAATCGCGCGACACAAACTCCAGAAAGTCACGTTTGACCAGCATCAGGCAGCGCCCCGGCGTGCGGCCGATAACGGCTGCGGTGGCGGTGCTGCTTTGCAGCAGGCTGATCTCGCCGAAAAAATCCCCGACCTTGAGTCGCGCGATCTCCCGTCCGTTCTTTTCCACCCCGAGCTCGCCCTCGTAAACAACGTGAAAAAACTGGTTGGTATCGCCGAAGATCACCAGTTTTTCGCCAGGCTGAAACTCGCGAAACGTAGCGCGGCCGGCGAAGGCCGCGATGGCCGCCGGGCTCCACTGGCGGCTGAGGGGAATCCTCTTGAGGAAGGCAACCTTCTGCACCGCCGTCTCCACTGCCTCGCGTGAAAAACGCGGAAGCACGAGCCCGTCGAAATCACGTTTGCTCAGGGAAAGCAGCACCGAGGGCGCGGTGCAGCGCACGGTGCGGGTGCGCACCACGCCACGCAGCAAGGCGATCTCGCCGAACACCTCCCCCGGCCCAAGCTCGGCCACGCGCTCCGGCTGGCCGACCGCCGGCTCGCGCAGCACTTCCACCGCACCACCGTAAACGAGGTAGAGTTTATCCCCCGCCTCACCCTGACGGACTACAATGCTGCCCGGTTGGTGCGACTCGGGCTGAAGACAGGGAATCAAGGCCTCGATTTGCGCCGGGGGCAGATCGCGGAAAAGCACGTGGGTGGTTAGCAGTTGACGGATGTTTTCCGACGCGACCGGAGGCATTTCCACATCCCGCGCCGTGCGAAGTTCACGACGCGCCTTGCGCCACTCCAGGATAGGCTGGATGGCGATCCACAGCCCCAAACCCAGCGCGCCGATCACCATCGCGGCCATTACGACGAGCAAAACCACGCCCGTGACCTCAAGTCCGCGGCTTTCGTGAAAATGCTCGACCAGCTCCCAAGCATTGGCGTGGAGCAGGGCGCTGCCGGCGAGGAAGAGCAGGAACAGCCACACGACGGTGTAGCCTGCGCACGTGAGCAGAAAGCGTTTATCGGTAAACTTCAGGCGCGCGATCAGCAGCACCAGCAGGGACTGGCGTTGAGTGAAGGTAAAATTGCGGGCCGTATCCAAAGGCGGGTCGCGATAGAGCGCGCGCAACAAACCCATCATCGGGGAATGGCGAATGGGGGAGAGTTGGAACAAGAGTCCCAGCAAGACCGGGAAAACCACTCCGGGCAGATAAAGCGACGCGGCAAAGGCGGCGGCGAAAAAGGGCGCGAGCCGCACGAGCGCGACGTTAATCTCATCAGCACGCGGAACCATGATGATATCCTCCGTATCCACCGCGAAATGAGGCGTGGGCGAGCGCAGCTTCCAGCGCGGGGTATAGATCTCGCCGCCTGCGCCGTTCAGCGTGGAGGCGGCGAAAAAGTTGCTCACGCTGGTCAAACCGCAGACTAAAACCCACCCCAGCAGAAGATGCCAGAGATGGTCGGGCAGGCTCAGCGGACGCAGGAGGATGAACGCGATGCCGAAGCCGAAGGCCATGAGAGAAAGAAACAGCACCGGTGTGGCGTGAAAACGCCACCGCCAGGAAACGGGCGCGAAGGGCGGCGGCGCGGACCGCCCCGCAGTCTGGAGAATGCCGGCATGGACGGCCTTCAGCAGCAACTCGTAGTATTCGGCGAGCGGCAGACTCTGACGGTTCGCAATGAGTTCGCAGAGCACATCGGGGGCTCTGCGCCCGACGATGAAACACTGCAACACACTCCACTGCTCCGGAGTGAGCATCAAGTGAGTGCGCGCGGGGCGGAACTTGACCGCGACGCGATTAAGCCGGACCTGCGTCGCCTGCAAATCAGACGCGAGCTTCAGCACGCTGAGAGTGAGCAGCGTGTTTTGGTCAGGACTAGCGGTGTTCGCTTCGGACATGCAGGAAGACGGGCGGGCAGCCCGACTGCCTTGGTTGTAACGAGCGGTGGGCGTCGGAAACGAGGCGAAAAAATTCCGCCCGCCACGCACTTGCCTCCGTGCGACGGGTGGGCTCGCTTCGATCATGGCCAAACACCCCACCTTTCGCGAAGCGCTGCGCTTCTGGCTGAAGCTTGGCTTCATCAGCTTCGGCGGACCGGCGGGGCAGATCGCGATCATGCAGACCGAGCTGGTCGAGCGCCGCCGGTGGATCGGCCAGGAACGCTTTCTCCACGCCCTGAATTTCTGCATGCTCCTCCCGGGGCCCGAGGCGCAGCAGCTGGCCGTCTACTGCGGCTGGCTTCTGCACCGGACCTGGGGCGGCATCGTCGCCGGCGTCCTCTTCGTGCTGCCCGCCGCGTTCCTGCTCTGGGGTCTGGCGTGGATTTACATGACCCACGGCAACCTGCCCTGGGTCGCGGCAATCTTTTCCGGGCTCAAGCCGGCGGTGCTGGCGATCGTAGTGGCGGCGGTATTACGAATCGGCGGAAAGGCGCTGCGCAACCGGGTGATGTGGGGCGTGGCGGCGGCGGCGTTCGCGCTGCTGTTCTCCGGAATGGTGCCCTTCCCGTTGGTGGTGCTCGGGGCACTCACCACCGGCCTGATCGGCGGACGGCTGGCGCCGCACGTCTTCGCCCCGGTCGGAGGCGGACACGGGCCCGTCGGGGCGACGAGCGGCGCGGTGATTGACGACGCAGCCGAGAGCGCGAGCGTGGAGCCCTCGTGGGGGCGGGCATTGAAGGTGGCGGTGATCGGCGGCGGGCTCTGGGCCGCGCCGCTTCTGGCGATCGGTTTCTGGCAGGGCTGGGACGGCACGCTGGCCCGCATGGGCTTCTTCTTCAGCAAGGCGGCGATGGTGACCTTTGGCGGGGCGTATGCGGTTTTACCCTACGTCGGCCAGCAGGCGGTGGACAACTTCGGCTGGCTCACGGCGCCTCAGATGCTTGATGGTCTGGCACTGGCCGAGACGACGCCGGGGCCGCTCATCATGGTGCTGCAGTTCGTGGGCTTCGTCGGCGCCTGGGGCCAGCCCGGCGAACTCAGCCCGCTCGTCGCGGCCACTTTGGGGGCGGCGCTCACCACCTGGGTGACCTTTGTGCCGTGCTTTATCTGGATTTTTCTGGGCGCGCCGCACATCGAGCGTCTCCGCAGCGTGAAGATCTTGACCGCCGCACTGGCCACCGTGACGGCCGCCGTGGTGGGCGTGGTGCTCAACCTGGCGGTTTGGTTCGGCTGGCACGCGCTCGTGCCGGCAGGAGACTGGACCCAGCCGGACTGGTTCGCGCTCGCGGTGGCGGCGGCGGCATTTGCCGCCCTGCATCGCTTCAGGGCGAACATGTTCGCCGTCATAGCCTCCTGCGCGGCGCTGGGTCTACTTTGGAACGGCTGGTAGGTGGAACCGGGGAACCGGCGCGAGTTTAGCCAAGCTGGCCGCGACGGGTCTTTTTGTCGGACTTCTCCATCGGAATCTCGTTGTCGGTGCGAATCACGAACACGGGGGCCTTGGTCTTGATCCAGACCTGCTGTTCTTTGAAGACCTTGGCAGGGATGTTTTCGATCGCGTCGGCCATGGTCTTGGCGGGCATCATGCGACCCTTCTTGGTCGTGTTGAATTCGTAGGCCGCCTTGTGGATGCGCTCGGTCGTGCTGGTGACGGAGGAATCCTCGGGAATCTGGAAAACCCAGCCGGTGAATTCAGCCTTCTCGGGCAGTTGGTTCTCGGGGTCGGAGACGACGATTGAATACTGCTTCTTCACCGCCGGCGGCTTCTCCTCATCGAGCTCGGGCTCGACGGCCTGGTTCATTTCCTCGACGATCTGGCGGAGCAGAGCGGGGTCGATATCGTTGCGTTTGAGAATCTCTGCGACTTGGTTGACGTCAATTTTGGGCATGGCGGGCGGGCTATTAAGAGGTCACGAAAGGGCACACATGGCTTCGAAAGTAAAGAATGACAGAGTAGCGCAACGCGCGGACGAACTGTTCGACGTGGTGGATGAGCATGATCGCGTGATCGGGCAGGCCCGTCGGGCGGATGTGCATGCGCAAAAGCTTTGGCACCGGGCGATCCATGTGCTGGTATTCGACCGAGCGGGGCGGGTTTTCCTTCAGCGCCGCTCGATGGCGAAGGACATCGCTCCCGGACGTTGGGACTCGTCGTGCTCGGGGCATCTCGACGCGGGCGAAGACTACGATGCGGCGGCGGTGCGCGAACTGGGGGAAGAGATCGGGCTGGAGCTGGCGGCCGCACCGACACGCTGGCTGCGCCTTGAGGCCTGCGCGCAGACCGGCTGGGAGTTTGTCTGGGTTTACAGGCTGGAGCACGAGGGCCCGTTTCGCCTGCACCCGGCGGAAATCATGGACGGCGCGTGGTATGAGCCGGCTGAACTGGCGCACGCGCTGCGCGAGAGACCCAACGACTTCGCGGGGGCTTTCCGCTTCATTTGGGAGAAGCTGGCCTAGCCGTCGGCGGCCCCCGATTCGCTACGGCTGGTCGTTGGCGCGCTTGAGGTGTGCGCCGCGCTTGAGCGTGGTGGGGGAACTCAGATCCTCGGTTTTGGCGCGGACGCGTTTAAGGTCGTCGAACTGCTTGGGCGACATCAAGCGGCGCGGCACCCGGTCACTGGCCTCGGCAATCAGTTTATCCCACAGTTCGGGCGTGATCGGCGTGAGTGGCTCCCAGGGCGTGTGGTGGCCTTGCTTGCGCGTCCACGTGACATTGCCGCCGTGAAACACGGCCAACACCTGATACTTTCCCTGCTCGGGATCATCGCGGACCCACCAACCAAATTCCATTGCCATGCTAGCGGGTAAAGCGGCACGGCGGCGGCGGCGCGAGCGCAAAGCGGGGAACGACCACGGCGCAACCCCGCGGCGCTCGGGACTTGTCACGGTCGCGTCTGGGAGTCGGCATGGTCTCCATGAAGTGGAACCGAGTTGCCCCGGGATTGATCGTCGCCTTGCTCGCGAGTGCCGCGCTTCACGCGAGTCCGGCGTCGGCGACGTATGTCGAGGACATGGCGCGCGTGCACCTGGAGGCGGCCGGCGGACACGAAGCCCATGCCGCGTTGCGCTGTCTGCGGGCGACGGGCGTGACGCGAATCGGCGGACAGGAGTTGCACTTCATCCTCTACGCCGCGCGTCCCCGAAACGTGCGCATCGAGACTCTCGGCGGGAACGGCACACTGGTGCGGGCCTTTGACGGCCTGCATGCACCCTGGCAAAAACGGGATCTGGTTGGACCGCCGACCCGGCTCGCCCGAGGCACGGAAGACGATTTCACCGCCGAGGCGGAGTTCGATAACCTGCTCTACGACACGAAAGCGCGGGGGATCGAGCTGGAGGAGGCTGGCACCGCAGAAGTAAACGGGCGGGCCTGTCTGCGTATTCTCGCCACCGTGCGATTGACCGTGGCATACACCCTCTACCTGGACGAGGAGACTATGCTGGTGGTGCGACGCGACCAACGCAAAAGCCGGGCGGGACGCACTGTCGTAGTGGAAACTTACTACAGTGATTTCCGTCCGGTGGCCGGCGTAATGCTGCCCTTCCGCATCCGTGTGCAGGTGGGCGGCAAAGTCGCCTCGGAGACGGAGATCGCAGAGCTGATTGCAAATCCGGATACGCCACCGGATTTTTTCACTCCGCCGTTGGCAGACTGGCCGCGCTGGTGAGGCGCGCCGCCTCCACGCTTGCCAGCGCGGGCGCGGCGGCGTGGATTGCCCGGCAAACCCACCCTCACAAATCATGGCTGTTTTCGGCTCCCTTTCCACCGTGCGCGCGCAACTCGCCGCCGCCCCCGCTTTCCGGCGGGCCTTTGACTATGTGCAACTCTGTCTGACTCCCGGCACGCCCGAGTCGGCGCGCCTGGCGGCGGTGCCGCTGGACGCCACCGAACGGGTCGAGCTGGGCGGCGGCGTCTTCGCTCTCGAGCAAGCTTACCTGGCGAAGCCGCCCGCGCAGGGACGTTGGGAGGCGCATCAGGATCACATTGACGTGCAAGTGGTGGTGAGCGGACGTGAACTCATGGGCGTGATCGAAGTCACGAGGCTGGTCATCGCCGAGGATCTGCGTCCGGCGAAAGATCTGATGTTTTACGCGCCCTGCGCCGAAGGCTCGGTTCTCAAGGTGGCGGCGGGTGAAGTCGCGGTTTTCTATCCGGCCGACGGCCACATGCCCTCGCTGGCGGACGGTGCGCCGGGCATTGTGCGCAAGACGGTGGTCAAGGTTCCGGTGGCCGCACTCGGAGCAACGGGAGCGGCGTGAACTACCGGCATCAATACCATGCGGGCAACTTCGCCGACGTGATGAAACACGCGGTGCTGGTGCAGTTGCTGCGCGGCATGCAGGCGAAAGAAAAAGGCTTCCTCTACCTCGATACCCACGCGGGGCGCGGCGGCTACGATCTGGAGGCGGCGGCCAGCGGGCTCACCCAGCCGCGCGCGCCGGAGTGGCCCGATGGCATCGGCCGGCTCTGGACGCGACGCGACCTGCCGGCGGAGATGGCAGACTACCTGGAGCAGGTGCGCACCTTCGACGCCTATGCCCGCACGGCGGCAGACACCACCACGACGAACCCAAGCGACGACGAGCAACGACTCGGTCCCCGGTTCTACCCCGGATCACCGAGACTGGCGCAGGGACTTCTGCGGCCGCAGGACCGGGCGATGCTTTTCGAAGCGCAACCAGACGAAGCGGCGGCACTTGCCCAGGAATTCATCGGGGCGAAGCGAGTGAGTGTGCAGGCGCTCGACGGCTACACCGGCGTGAAAGCGGCGCTACCGCCGCCGGAGCGCCGGGCATTGGTGTTGATTGATCCGCCCTTCGAAGCGCAGGAGGAGTGGAGCCGCATCATAGGCGCGATCACCGCCGGACTCGCACGCATGCCGGCGGCGACCTTTGCGGTTTGGTATCCGCTCACCACGCGGGCGAAGTTAACGGATTTTTACCGGCAACTCATGGCGATCAAAACCCTGCCGCCCTGCTACACCGTGGAACTCACCATAGCCGGCGAAGAGGCGGGATTCAAAATGCGCGGCAGCGCCGTGCTCGTGCTGAATCCCCCGTGGGGCAGCGAAGGCCCGATGCGCGCGCTCACCCGCTACCTCGCCCCCGTTCTGGCCCAGGCCGAGGGTGCCACCGGCGGGCTGCACTGGCTGGTGCCAGACCTGTGACCCCACACGAACGGCGCGATGAACGGTGCGCAAGGTGGACATCCTTGAACAATGCTGCACCAATCGCCTTAGTATCAGGAAACATGTCACGATGAGCGCCGCCCCCTCCAAAATCCGTATCCGTTTGGTGATCGTGGAAGACGATCCGGTTTACCGGCATTTTCTGCGCGAAGTCTTGCGCAAGATGGATCAGGTCGAGCTCGTGGGCGAGGCCCCGAACGGCAAGGACGGCATCGCGCTTTGCCTCGTGCAAAAACCCGACGTGCTGCTGCTGGATCTGATGCTGCCCGACATGCAGGGGATCGAGGTCATCAACAGAGTGCGTCCCTCCCTGCCCGGCCTGCATGTGATGCTTTTGACCGCGCAGCCGCGAAACGATCTGCCCGCGGAGTTAATGCGCCTGGGCGTCGCCGGGTTCCTCGACAAATCCGCCACCGTGCTGGAAATCGCAGGCGGCATCCGAAAACTCCTCGCCGGAGGGCTGGTGTATTCGAGCTCGGCCGGATTGGGCAAGGCCGAGGAGACGGCCCTGACCGCGCTCACCGGCA
>JAIYBI010000221.1 GCA_027488595.1 Opitutaceae bacterium
GGTTAACTCATGCTTTCAAAGTTATCTCATAATCTACGTTATCATTGCGGTCCGTAAATGGCGTGGGGCACCGGCTGCGGAACTCGGCTTCACTCTGGCGGCGGCGGGCGCAATCCTCTCTTTTTCAGCTCTTCGCCAATACTTCGGATGCTCCGGTGGCGGTGAAAACCCCGCTCGCGGCCAGCGTGCCCTCGTCCGCGAACGCACGCCGCATGGCCGAACCGAGTCCGGTCACGCGCAGGTGCTCCACCTCGCCCGTCGGCGAAAGCTGCGGCTCCACCAAGTGCGAGGGCGCGTCAGCCACTCCGGCAAACGCGTGCAGATCACAAATGAACGCGGTGTGTTTCGCCGCCAGCGCCGTATCGCACACCGGCACCGCCGGATTCCGCAAACGACCGAGCACGGCGCGAAACATCCGCTGCCTGCAACCGAAGGCGTCAGGCATGGCGGCCACGCGGCGGTTGCCATCGTTGGTCTCAATCTCGATCTGTCCTTCGTGGATCCAGCGCGCCTTGCCCAGCGTGCCGGTGAGGAGGATCTCGGGCTCGTGCAGCTCGCGCGTGGCATGGCTGAAGCCAAACCAGAAACGCACGTCGCCGGCGAGGCGGCCGCGCACCACCGCCGTGTCGAACGACTCGATGGCGTTGACCCGCCACAACTCGGCGTCGCTCAGCTCCACCGCCCGCTCCGTGCCATCCGCAGCGGCCGCAAAGAACAGACTGAGGTTAACAAAATGAGCGAAGGCGTTGTTGAGGGGCGAGTCCAGCACGTCCACTCCATCCGCCCGCAAGCACCCCGCCCAGTGATTACGGGTGTAGTAAGCGACCGGGCGTGGCCAGAGACCGAGGGCCTTCACCGACAGCAAGCGGCCAAGCACGCCGCGCTCGACTTCCGCCTTCAGGCCTTGCGCGGCCTCGGAGTAGATATCCTGAAAGCCCACCGCGACCCAGCGACCCGTCTCGCGTTCGGCGTTGCGAATGGACTCCACGTCGGCGCGGGAACCGGCGAGCGGTTTCTCCACCAGCACGTGCATGCCCGCGCGAAGGGCGGCGACCGTGAGGCGCGCGTGCCAGGCGATGCCGGTCGGGATGAGGCACAGGTTTATCCGTCCCGCCTCCCGCGCGAACATGGCCTCGGCGTTGTCGTAGATCGTGGCGCCCCAACCCGCGAGCTCAGTGGCCGCCGCAGCCGCAGCCGGCAGCGTGCGATTGATGATCACCACCGCACTCAATTCGATCTCCCCGCGCTTCAGAAACGGACGCAGCATCTCCAGGTAGATGCTGGCGTAGCCCGTGACGCCGATGAGAGCGATCCGAGGCGCGCGCGAGACGGGGGAGGAGTTCATGGTGGACGAACGCGACAAATCAGGCGGCGCTGCGATTCCGCAAGGCGGAAGCAGAGCGGCGGCGCAGCGTCGCCAGCGAGAGCCCCGCGAGCCCCGCCAGAACCGCGAAGCTGGACGGCTCCGGGATGGCGGAGATAGTCAGGTCGCCCGAGGCGTTGTCGAAGCTGAGATTCCACAACGCGGCACTCGTGTCGGTGAGGGAAGCGGTCCAGCCGGTGCCGGGGGTGATGGAAATTCCGCCGAAGGAACTGACGACGGGGTTGACGGTGGCGCCTACCGACGTGAAGTCCCCGCTTTGGCTCACGAGTCCGAGGTCGAACAGATCATAAGTGCCCGCAGTGATTGCAGCCCCGAAGGAGAGGGTGAGCGCGCCGCCGTAAACCAGGTTGTTCAAAGCGGAGCCGGTGAGGTTGACGCCATCATATTGGGTGCCGCGGGTGGTGCCATCAATCTCCATCACCGTGGTGCCCGCGAGCGTAAGATCGCCGGAGAAGGTGGTGACGCCCGGACTGTTGCCCGGAGCAAGGGTGGCGCCGCTGCCGACGGTGACTTTGCCGTCATAGGTGCCGGTGCCCGAGATGGTCTGGCCCGAACCGACGGTGTAGCCGCCGACGAGTGCGGTGGCGTCAAAGGAACCGCCATTGATGCTGATGGTGGCGCTGCTGATGGAGCCCGAAGCACCGACCTTGAGGGTGCCGCTGTTCAAGGTGACGGCGGTGGCGCCGAGGGCGCCGTCCACCTGCAAGATGCCGCCGTTGACGGTGGTGTTACCCGAGTAGGTGTTGTTGCCTGAGAGCGTGACGGTGCCGCCGGTGGACTTGGTGAGCGAGGCGGCGCCGCCCAAGATCGCGGAGATGGTGCCGGACTCGACATTGTAGGTGGAGCCGGTGAGCACGCCGGTGGAGCCGGTGATGTTGCCACTGGTGAGAGTGACAACGCCGACGGTGTCGCTGTTGACGCCGATAGCCAGAGTGCCGCCGGAGACAGTGACCGGGGCGGAATCGGCGAGAGTGTTGGTGGCGTGGCCGAGGGCCAGGGTGCCGGAGTTCACCGTGGTCAGGCCGGTGTAAGTGTTGTTGCCCGAGAGCGTGAGTGTGCCGGAACCGGTTTTGATCACATTGACGAGTTTGCCAGTGGACGCGTCACCATCCTGGATCACGCCGCTGAAAGTGGAGTCGATGTTTTTGGCGCCGATAGTGTAGTAGAGACCGGTATTGTTGCCGCCGGCGGTCCCCATTCCGAGGGTGCCGGAGCCGCTCAGTGCTCCCAGTGCTAGGGCACCACCATTGCGGGGAAGAATTGAACCGTTGATATCGAAAAGGGCGTTGTCGCCGCCATTGCTAAGACTTGTCGCGCGAAAACCCAGCGTCTGGCCGACTGCGACACTCACCGTGCCATTGAAATTCTGGAGCTGTTTGTTCGTGGCGTTGAGATTAACTGTCTGGCCTCCGGCTTGGGAAACAATGAGTGTCTGGTCGGAGCTGCCCGAGATTGCTCCGCCAAATCCTCCACTGGCTTGGTTGCTTGTGAAAGTAGCGTTTGCATTGGCACCAGAGAGAGTGATGCCTGCTGCGATGTTGTTAGACGCTAGTGCGCTGTTGGCGTTAATCGTGGCGCCATTTGAGACGGTGATCACGCTGGTGCTGTTGCCTGCGCCGTTTATGGAACCTACGCTGAGGGTGCCGGCGCTGACCAAAATCCCCCCGGTGTAGCCGGAACTGTTTCCGGTCAAAGTAAGCGTTCCGGTGCCGATCTTGGTAATGTTACCGAGGCCGCTGAGGCTGCCCGAGTAGGCGGAGGTGGCGTTGCCGTTCCCAACACTGAGCGTGACTGCGTTCGAATCCGTGTTGGTGAGAGCGAGAGCCCCGGCGCCGCTCAACCCAGCGAACGTGGCTGACGTGATTCCAGTGCCGAAGGCGAGGGTGTTGGCGGCCCCGACGCTGACGGTGGCGTTTTGCGCAGCGTTGGCGTGGTCGATCCGGGTGGTGCCGCTGCTCGCCGTCAGGGTGCCCGCGAAGGTGTTGGCATTGCCCAGTGAAAGTATTCCGGAACCGCTGTAGGTGAGGCCGGAGGTGGTTGAGGTGCTGCCGTTGGCGATGACGCCGCTGACGGTGACGTTTCCAGAGCCGTTGATGGTAAGGACACGATTTGTTGCGCTTTCAGAAAGCGCAATGCCACCGGTTCCGAAGGTGGTGGTGCCGGTGTTATTGACGGTCAGGGTGCGGCTGGCACCCGAATTCGTGAGAACGCCATTGATTGTGAGGTCGTTTGATCCAGCGATAGTTGGATTACCACCAAGAGAGGTGGCGAGCAACGTGACGCCGTTGGCAATCGTGCGGGCGCCGCCGGAAGCAGCGAGCGTAGGGGTATTGGCATTGGTGCCGCCCAGGCCCAGCGTAGCGCTTCCAAGGGCGGTGTTGTTGCCCAGAAGGAGAGTGCCGTTGATGACCTCCTTAGCACTGACACCGGTCCATCCGCCAGTGCCGTTCATGGTCACAGTTGCTCCCCCAGTGATGCTGAAGCCCATGGCTCCGCCGGCACCCGCCGCTCCATTGAATACAATGTTACCGGGCCCGGTCATCACGATAGTCTTTGTGTTGGCTGCGTTGGTAACGTTTCCGCCGAAAGTCAGTGTCCGTCCGGCTGCGACCGAGATACCCCCCGTGTTATTACCACCCCAACGAAATGTCCTGCCGGCAGAACCAATCGTTACATCCGCAGTGGCAACAGACATGTCGATCCCGCCAGAAAAACTGGGACTGTTTGGTCCAAGAGTCCATGTGTTTGTGCCACTCATGGTGATATTCACCGGGCCAGCGATGTCGGTAAATCGAAGGAGCCCTCCGAGCGATCCGTTTGGGGCAGCAACGGTGAGTCCGGCTGAGGTTGGAACCCCCGTGCTATTGAAGAGCAGGGTATCGGTAAGGGCAATTGTTCCCGTCTCAACAAACGATCCGGCTGTGGCGAGCGCGGTGTTGTTGTTTGCTTTCGTATACGTGACCTGAGCGTGTGCGTTGCCCGCCGCGAGCATCGCGGGCAACAGGAGGTAACCGAGTTTTTTGGTTTTCATGGGGTGGGATGTGTTTTGTTGGGGGTGTGATTAGTAGCTCACTTCCAGGCGAAGGAAGCGGCGGGGGGTGCCGGGCCCGACTGTTACGGGGTCAACGATGTTGACCGACTGGGTCTCCAACACGCCGGGTTGGGTGCCGGTGAAGCCGGTGATCGGGTTGTTGCCCGCCACGGGAACGATCGCGCTCCACGCGCCGGTGGTGAGGTCGTTGCGGCCCGTCACGGTGTAGGTCAGCAACGGGTCGTCGATGCGGTTAAAGGTGAGGCGGAGCTGGCCGCTCACAGTGTCGAGCGCGTAGCCGGGTCCGGTATTCGCCACGGTGGGATCCGAGCCGACGGCGTATTCGAGGAGGTTGAGGCGTCCGTCTCCATCAAAGTCGTTCGTATCGGCGCCGGGACCGGTGGTCGCGGTGCTGCCAGGGAAGTAAGCCTGACGCCAGGCTTCGCGGGCGCTGAGTGCGCTGGGCGTGAGGGAGAGTTCGTTCGAGACGGGGCTCGTGCCGGCGTCGTTGCTGGCGGTGACGGTGTAGAAGTAAGGCGTGCCGTTGACCAAGCCGCTGTCGGCGAAGCTGGCGGAGGTGATGTCGTCCGCCACCAGCACCTGGCCGGAGCCGCTGGTGAGCGAGCGGAAGACGTCATAGGTCACGCCGGAGGTGGAGTTCCAGCTGAGCGAAGCGGAGGCGTTGCCGGCTGTGCCGGAGAGCACACGGGCGGAGGGCACGCCGGCCGGGGTCGAGGCACCCGCAATCGAGAGGCTGCCGGTGGCGGGGGTGAACGATTAGGTGATCGGGCCGTTGGTGCCGGTGAAGACACCGAAGCCGTCGTCCACCAGCGTGGCGACCACGGCGTCGGCCGCACCGAGCACGGTGATCGAGGCGAAGGCACCGGTCGGCGTGAGCGCCGGGGCGAAGATGGCATAGCTGCCGTTGAAGGTCGTGCCGGGGATCGCGATCTCCAGTGCGCCGCCGTAGGTGAGCGCGCCTGCGACAGAGATGCCGACCACGCGGTGGGAAGTGGTGCCGCCGAAGTCGAAGCGGGTCTTGGCCGTGACGGTGGAGGTCTCGGGATTGATGACCGACAGATCGAGGGAGGAGGCGAGGGCCAGGGTGCCCTTGCGAAGGCCGGTGGGATTGGTGCGCAGGGTGCCGGTGACCGAGACCGGACCGGCGATGGTGCCCGCGCCGCCTAGGGCGCCCGCCGCGTTCACGGTGACGGCCGAGGTGCCGGCGAGCGAGCCATCCACGAGAAGCGTGCCGAGATCCACCGTGGTGTTGGAGGTGTATGTGTTGTTACCCGAAAGGGTCAGCGTGCCATTGCCGAGCTTTGTGATGCGTGCCTTGACGGGTCGTAAGGGGTCCGTGCCGTCGCCATCAATGATCGGCCCGGAGAAAACGGTATCGAGATTCTTGGCACCGATCTGGAAGTTGACCGTATCCGCCGTGGTCTGGCCGCCACGCAGCGTGCCCGCGCCGGCCAGGCCGCCGAGGGCGATGTTGGCCGCAGTGGAACGGCGCGCCAGGATGGAACCGGCTTCGATGGTGTAGAGCACGTTGGCGCCGCCTACGCTCACACTGTTAAAGCGCGCGAAACTGGAACCCGTGATGATAATCTCTCCGTTGAATCCCGTATGGACGCCGTTGAAGGTCACTGTCGGCGTCGCCACCGGGGCATTAACCGTGAGGTTGCCGGAGCCGGAGATGATGCCGACCGTGCCGCTGTTGCCGACCGTGAGCGAACCGTTCCCGGAGACGACGATCGGAGTCGTATCGAGGACAAAGCTGGCCGGCGTGGTCAGGCGGCCGTTGGAGAGCGTAATGTTGCCAGTGCCAAAGGGGGA
>JAIYBI010000550.1 GCA_027488595.1 Opitutaceae bacterium
CACGCTGCCAGCCGAGCTCGAGACCGAGGATGGAGCCCGCATCGCCGTTGCGATAGGTGATGAGATCGAAACCCGTGGCGATGTCGCCGCCGGGGATGTTTTGTGCGTAGATGAAGTCGCGGATGTCCTTGTGGAACACGCCGACGGTGAAGTTACCCAAGGTCGGGTTGAAGTGCTGCACCGAGAAATCGAGGTTCGTGGAGCGATATGGATCGAGATCAGGATTGCCCTGCTCCACTTCGCCGTCACCGGGGACGATCAGGCGACCGGGGGCGGATTGGAAGAAGCTGGGACGCGAGATAGACTGGGTGGCTGAGGCGCGGAAGACCAAGGTCTTGGTGGCGTCGTGGCGAAGGTGCAGGCCGGGGAGAACGTTGGTGTAATCCTTGGAGGCGGAGACAGAGCCGACGGTCTCGGTGTCGTCGTCATAGGAGAAACCGTCGGTGGTGAACTCGGTGTGCTCGACCCGGGCGCCGATGATCGCGCGGGTTTTGTCGACCTGAAGACCGGTCATGAGGTAGCCGGCATAAACATCCTCGTTGCTCGAATAGTCTCCGACGGTGGAGTCCTCGACGGCGCGCTCCATATCGAAGTCGGCGCGGTTTTTATCGAAGAAGCTGCCGATCGAGGGATTGATGCCCGGGACGCCGGTGCCAAGGAAATCGCGCAGGCCGTTGGTGACGAAGCCAGCGTAGTTGTCCACCGCGCCGGGGTTGTCGTCGCTTTCGAAGGCCTCGATGTCGTTGTCCTTGGTCTTGAAGCGGACGATACCGCCAAATTTAACATAGCTGAAAACGTCCGAGGACAGATCGCGGCGGAAGTTGAGTTTGCCGGAGAGATCGCGCTCCTCGGCGAGCTGGTCGGTTTTGGTGATGCCGTCGAATTCGTAGAGCGAGGGATCGCGGGCATCGTCGCCGCCGGTGAAATCAACGCGGGGGTTGCGGCCGGTGAGGCCGGTGAAGGTTCCCTCGGAAGAGCCGTCGAGTTCATAAACAGCCTCGAACTCGTCCGGTGTGTCCTCGTCGGCAGTGGAGAGCGCGGCGGTATAGTCCACGACCCAGTCGCCGGGGCGATGCTCGCCGCCTGCGGAGAGCACGAAGATGCGCATGGTTTCCTCGCGCAGCTTCAGCTCGCGTGCGACGGCGATATCGGTCGCGTCTATGGAGGAGGGGCCGGCGCCGGTGAAGCTGGCGTTGTCAATGTCGTCCTCGAGGTTGAGCACGAGGGCCTGGCGCTCTTCGTTGTCGCGATACTGGTTGAAGCCGGCGCGGACGAAGTAGCGGTTGGCGTCGTCGGGACGGAATTCGAGATTGGCGTTCACGCCAATGCGCTCGCGAGTCAGGAGGTAGTCGCGATATTGGAATTCCTCGGTGATGAACACGTCGTTGCCGAGGGAGTCTTCCTCCTCGTCCCAGTTGTCTGCCTCGACGTTGTCGGAGCCGAAATCGCGGATGGAGTAAACGCCGGAGACGACAATGCCCCACGCTTTGTCGGCACCAAAACGATCGCCGACGCTAAAACTGAGTTCGCCACCCGTGTCCTCGGTGAGTTCGGAGTAGAAGAGGGCGGTCGAGACGCGGGCGGTGCGGCCCTCGTGGTCGAAGGCGCTGGGGGAGTTGAGCTCGATGTAGCCGCCGATTGCGTCGCCGGGCTGGTCGGGCGTGGTGGTCTTGGAGACCTGAAGGTTGTCAATCACCTCAAGCGGAATCGTATCCAAAAGCGTCTTACGCTCGTCGGCGGAGGGGGCGGCGAGCACGATGCCGTCAATGGCGACGACGTTGAGATTGGGGTCGATGCCGCGCACGACGACGAAGCGGCCCTCGCCCTGGTCGCGCTCGATCGAGAGGCCCGGAATGCGGTTGAGCGCCTCGGCGGCGTTGCCATCGGGGAACTGGCCGAAAGCATCGGAAGCGACGACCTCGCGGAAGTTATCGGAGGAACGCTGGATGTTCGTGGCGCGGGCGGTGCCGGTGGCATAGGCGCTGACCACATAATCGTCAAGTATGACGGTCTGGGTGGCGACGGCGACGTCGAGCATGACCACGGCGTCGGCGGCGGGAACGGTAACCGTTCGGGTGACGGCGGGCGAGCCGACGTAGTCGAAGCCGACGGTGACTTCACCGGTCGGGACTTTGGTAACGGTGTAGTGACCGGAACGGTCGGTGGTGGCCGTGAGCGTGGTGCCCTCGACGGTGACCACGACACCCTGGAGGGCGCCGGTGAGATTGGAGTCGGAGACGCGCCCCTGGAGGGTGGCGGCGCGGAGGGGCGAGGTGGGTTGAAGCACGGCAAGCGCCGCGAGGACGGCGTAGGGCAGGCGGGTGAGGAAACGCGAGGAGTTCATGGATGGGTGGTAAAAGATGGCGAAGCACCCCGTTTAACATGGATCGTGCCATCAAATTCAAAGGTGTCATAAACACATTGAATATATGCATTTATATAATCGTTACATTTGTGTTTCGGCGCAGAGCGGGAATGGACGGCCACGTGGTGTCCGGGCATGGTCACCTAATGACCACCCCGTCCGCACCAGCCCTCGCTGTTCACCGCCCAGCGTCCGGCTTCGCGCCGCCGACGCCGCCACGCGCCACGGGACGGGTGCTGCTGATCGAGGATCGCCCGGAGCTGGCCGAGGTATATGCGACGGAGCTGCGGATGGCAGGGCACCAGGTGCAAACCCACGGCTTGGCACGGCCGGCGCTGGCCGCACTGCGCGGAGCCCGCGGTGACTTCGACTGCATGGTGACGGACTACATGCTGCCCGACCTGAACGGGCTGGAAATCTTGCGCATCGTGCAACAAGAGCGGCCGGATTTCCCCATCATTTTCATCACCGGGCACGGCGACATGCAGACGACCATCGAGGCAATGAAGCACGGGGCCTTCGACTATTTGGAGAAACCGATCCGCGGCGAAGATTTGAGCAAAGTGGTGGGCGAGGCGGTGGCTCGACGTCGCGCATCGGCGCAGCGCGTAAAAATCTCTCCGGCGGGCGGGGCGGGGGCGGCGCGGGAGCTGTTGGTGGGGCGCAGCCCTGCGATGCTGGAGCTGTTCAAACACATCGGCCGCGTGGCCGGGCAGGAGACCCCGGTGCTCATCACCGGCGCGACCGGCAGCGGCAAGGAACTGGTCGCGCGTGCCATTCACCAGAACGGCTCCCGTGCGAAGGCAGACTTCGCGGCGGTGAACTGTGCCGCCATCCCCGAGGCGCTGCTTGAGAGCGAACTCTTTGGTCACGAAAAAGGCGCTTTCACCGGCGCGAGCGCGCGACGGCGCGGCCTGCTGGAGACGGCGGCGGGCGGCACGGTGTTTCTCGATGAGATCGGGGACATGCCGCGCCCGCTCCAGGCGAAACTGCTGCGCGTATTGCAGGAACGAAAAGTGCGACGTGTCGGCGGCGAAGAGGAGGTGCCGCTGGACGTGCGCATCGTGTCCGCGACCCATCAGGACCTGCCGGCCTTAATGCGGGAAAACGGCTTCCGCGAGGACCTTTACCACCGGCTCTCCGGCTACGAAATCGCGGTCCCGCCGCTGGCCCGACGCCTCGACGACCTGCCCCTTCTGGCCCACTACTTCATCGCCCGCTATGCCGAGGAATTCGACTTGCGGACAGCCGGCATAGACGACGATGCACTGGCCCTGCTGCGCGCCAAACCCTGGCCGGGCAACATCCGCCAACTGCAAAACGTGCTGCGCCGCGCCCTTATGCGCACCCGCAACCACGGCATTGACGCGGCGGCGCTGGAAGCAGCTTACGCCGACGCGGCCGAGGCGCTCGAAACACCCCACGCAAACTCCTCCGACGAACCGGACCCGCTCGCGCGCTGGATCGAGCGGGAGGTGGCCGCGCGTCAAGGCGAGCCCGGCGGCCTGCGCGAGGCGTTGATCGCTCAGCTCGACGCCGCGCTGGTCAAAACCCTGTGGACGCGCACCGATGGCAACCGCTCCCGCATCGCCGAACTCATGGGCGTGACCCGCCTCACCCTAAGGCGGAAAATGGGACGCGGAGACTGACGCTCAAACCGCGCGCGCCGTGGCGCTCAATCCGCAGGCGGGCAACACCACTCGGAACACGCTGCCCTCGCCCGGGGCACTCCGCACCTCGATGCGGCCCTCGTGGCGGCGCACAAAGTCGTCGCACAACAAAAGCCCCAGCCCCGTGCCGCGCTCGCCGCGCGTGCCCTCGAGCGAACGCGCGGCGGCGGGCTCGAAGAGCCGCGTGATCTGCTCGTCCGACATGCCCACGCCGGTATCGGCCACCTCGAACACGATATCGCCGTCGCGCGCGGCGGCGGCGATGGCGATGCGGTCGCCGGTCTCCGAAAACTTGACCGCATTGGCGATCAAGTTGCGCACGATGGTCTCCAGCATGGTGGCGTCGCCGAAGACATGCAGGCCCACACCGATGCTGGCGCGCAGGTCTATCTCTTTTACCGCGAGCAGAGCGCGGTATTGCCCGACGACGCGGTCCACCAGCTCGCCGAGATCAACGATGGCGGGCTCAAAGCGCGCCTCGCGAATCTGCGACTGCGCCCAGCGAAGGAGGTTGTCGAGCAAGGCGGAGAGTTGAAGCGCAGTTCCCTCGAGCAGCGAGACGAGCCGCTGCGCCGAGGTGGTGGTGAGCTCGGGGCGAAGCCGTGTGGATAGCGTGCCGAGGGCGGAAAGCGGACCGCGCAGGTCGTGGCCGATGAGGGAAAAGAGGCGATCCTTGGTGGCGTTGAGCCGCTCGAGGCGCGAGGCCTGCTCCTCGAGTTGGGCATTCTGCCGCGAGAGCTGAGTGTGGGCGGCGCGGAGGCGACGGTGACTGCGCGCAAGCAAGAGCAGAAAGCCCACGACCACAACGAGGCCGGCCAGCAAAGCGGTGCGCAAACGCCGGCGTAAAAGCGCCTGATGGGCCTCGGTCTCAACCAGGTCGAGCAAGGTGCCGGCCTCGCGCAGGCTCGCATCCATGGTGACGCGATCAAGGGCCGAGACCTCGTCTTTGTCGGCGCGGGATTCCAAACGGGAAAAAAGATCGCGGGCGCGCGTGGCGAGCACCCCGGCGCGGGTGTTGTCGCCAAGATCGCGAAAGGCGCGCGCGCCTACGAGGCATGCCTGAGCCTCCGACTGGGTGCCGCCCGCCTCGGCGGAGCGCAATAGCGCGTCGAAATAGTAATTCACATCCTCGGTGCGGCGGGCCTCGGCGAGTTGCAGAATGAAATCCGGAAGATCGTGCTCCGGGACGGTTAACACCCACCCTAGCTGGGCTGGTGGGAGACGCGCGAGCGACTCCTGCCAGACTGCGACCCGCGACGGCCGCAGGCGAAACAACGAGTCGGGCAAACGAGCGAGCCGGTTGCGCGAGAAATCCAGCTCACGCAGCGCCCGAGCTCCTCCGATCGCCTCGGGGATGGATGTGAGCAGGTTGTTGGAAAACGTGAGGTCTTGCAGTGAAGGCAGAGAGAAAATCTCAGGCGGGAGCACGGCGATGCGGTTGTGATCAGCCTTCAGCTCCTCGAGGTGGCCGAGCCGGGAGACGGCGGGCGGGAGTTCGACGAGTTGGTTTTCGAGCAGCTCGAGCTCGGTGAGTTGCGCGAGCCGATCGAGATCGGAGGGCAGACGCGCGATGCGGTTGCCGGAGAGTTCAAGTTCGTTGAGGTTAGCGAGATCGAGGACCTCGGGCGGAAAGGCGGTGAAGGCGTTGTAGTTGAGTTCGATTTTCGAGAGCCGCGCCAGGCGGCCTAGTTCGGGCCGCAAGGCGGCGATGCGGTTGTGATTGAGGAGCAACATGCGCAGATTTGGCAGGCGCAGAATTTCCGGAGGGAAGTCGACCAGGCCCCGGTCGGATAGATCGAGCTTCAACACCGCCTCGGGTTCGCGCAGGGCGGCATCCAGAGAAGTAAACCACGGCGCAGTCTTAAGCGAATCATCGGCGAGGGCGAAGGCGGCGAACACCGGAAACAAAAAAATCGCGCGAAACCGCATAGAGATAGTTGCTTCGATGCCAGACCGGTGGTGTCAACGCCTCCGATGCCCGACACGGGATCGTAACGTGGTGTCGGCCCGCGCGGGAGCGGACAGGCGGCAGGCCTGCGCGAGGGATCGCGCTCACGCCACGCCTTGCAAATCCGCAGTGTCGCGCCGTTGGCTCAATCGGACCCGCTCGTGTGGCTAATCCGTGCGCAGGCGGGTGGATTTGACATGATACTTTTGCATGATAACTTCCGCCCAATGGATGATCTCACCAGCACATTGACCGAGCGCGGCCAGGTTTCGCTGCCGGCCTCGCTGCGCAAGGCGATGGGCCTGAAAACCGGACAGCGCCTGCGCTGGCAACGCGTCTCCTCTCATGAAGTGAGAGTCACGGTCGAAGCCGCAATCCCGGCCGGTCCGCTCGCGGCCCTCGGTCTCGGGCCCAAACTGCGTGGCACGGCCGCCCGGACGACTGCTGGTTGGATGAAGGAATTGCGCGAGGGTGAGAAATGAAGTGGGTGGTTGATACCTGCGTTGTCATTGACGTGCTGGAGAACGATCCGGAGTTCGGACTGGCCTCGGCGAAACTCCTCCAACGTCTGCTGCCCCAAGGCTTGTGCGTGTGCCCCGTTACAATGGTCGAACTCGGCGCCGCCTTTGGCGGCGATCTGGAAGCGCAGAAAGAATTCCTGCGAATCGCGGGCATCGCCTTTGATGCCGACTGGAGCCTTGCCGACACGGAAAAATCCCATGCCGCCTGGCACGCCTACGTGGCAACCAAACGACTCGGCGCCACCGCGAAAAGACCAGTTGCGGATGTTTTGATCGGCGGGTTCGCCGCGAACCGAAAGGGGCTTGTGACGCGCAATCCAGCGGATTTCTCCCGCTGGTATCCGGAGCTAACTCTACGCGAACCGTGATCAGGCGTCGGTGCGCAGACGGGCGTAAACGCGGAGGCTGACGTAGGCGTCGTAGAGCCACTCGGCGTCGCGGGAGACGCCCTCGAACTGGAAACCGCAGCGCTCGGCCACGGCGCAACTGGCGGTGTTTTTCTCGGCGCAGAGGATAACCTGGCGGTGCAGATCGAGCTTGGCGAAACCGTAGGTGTAAAGCGCGGTGACGGCGCGTGTCATGATACCGCGCCCCTGTGCGTCGGCGGCGAGCCAGTAGCCGATGTAGGCACCGCGATTTGCGGGGTCTATACGAACGTAGCCGATGATGCCCACGATGACGTTTTGCTCGTAGATCGCGAAATGCAGACCGGTGCCGGCGGTTGCTTCGCGCTGCGTTTGAGCGATGAACTTGGAGGTTGCGACGGAGACGCGGGTGATATCGAGCCAGGGCAACCAGCGGCGGAGGTGGGCGCGGTTGGCGTCGGTGAGGGCGAACAACTCCTCGGTGTCGTCGGGGTGGAGTTGGGCGAGGTGCAGACCGGGGGCGACGGGCAGCGTGAGCATGGTTAGGGAGGCGGCGTATTTAGATCTGGATACAAAAAAGACAGATTACAAGCCCGTGCCGGGGAGCGGCGCTTCCCCGCGTTCGAGCCGGTGAATGTTGTCCACCGTCACGGCCGCGATGGCGCGGAGGGCCTCTTGAGTGAGGAAGGCCTGGTGGGAAGTGATGAGCACGTTGGCGAAGGAGAGGAGCAGGTTGAGTTCGTCGTCTTGCAGAATTTCGCCGGAGTGATCCTCGAAAAACAGGCCCTCCTCCTCCTCGTAAACATCGAGAGCGACGCCGCCGAGCCGGCCGGTTTTGAGATGCTGGATGAGCGCGGTGGTGTCGATGAGTTTGCCCCGGCTGGTGTTCACCACGTAGGCACCGGGCTTCATGCGCGCGATGGTGCCGGCGTTGAGCAGGTGATGAGTCTCGGGCGTGAGCGGCAGGTGCAACGAGACGATATCGCTGCGCGCCAGCAGGGCGTCGAAGGCGACGTATTCGACCCCGTTGGCGGCAGCCCAGGCGGCGTCGGGGAAGGGGTCGTAAGCGATGACCTTGGCGTCGTAACCGCGAAAGATCTTCGCGACGATGCGACCGATTTTTCCAGTGCCGGCGATGCCCACGGTTTTGCCGCAGAGATCGAAACCAACGAGGCCCTTGAGGGAAAAGTTCTGCTCGCGCACGCGGTTGTAGGCCCGGTGGATTTTGCGGTTGAGCGTCTGGAGCAAGGCGACGGTGTGCTCCGCGACAGCGTGCGGCGAGTAGGCCGGCACTCGCGTGACGGTGAGGCCGAGTTCGCGCGCGGCATTGAGGTCCACGTTGTTGAACCCGGCGCAGCGGAGGGCGACGTGCTTCACCCCGGCGGCGGCGAGAGCGGCGAGGACGGGGCGGTCGAGCTTGTCGTTTACGAAAACACAGACGGCGCGGACGCCTTCCGAGGCGGCAAGGGTTTCGGAACCAAGGCGAAACTCGTGCCAGCGCCAGTCGATGGAGTCGGCGTCCGGCGCGGCCATGAACGACTGACGGTCGTAGGACTTGGTGTCAAAGAAGGCGACGGGAAGCATGGCCGCAACCTTACGAAGCGAAGGCGACGGGGCAAGGGACGGTCTTCCAAATAGAAATGCCGCTCAGGGCTTGGCGTGGAAAACCAAGTTGGAAAAATCGCCCGCAGGCCGGTAACCGATGCGGCGGTAGATCGCGTTGCTTGTGGGATTCGCCAGATCGGTGAACAACACGCACGAGCGGTGTCCGCGCCGCAGTAGAAGCTCGCTCAAGGCCGCGACGGCCGAGGTCGCGTAGCCCCGGCTACGATGCACGGACGGCGTGTAAACGGCCGTGATCGTCGCGCTATTCGGACCGGTGGCCTGACCACGCGCCATGGTTACGGGCACGCCGTCCACTTCCCACACATGGAGGCCGTCAAGGTTGAGGGGCGCACCGCGACGATGAGTCTCGTTGGGCAAGGCCTCGGCGTAGAACGCCTGCTCCCACTCCGTCAAACGCGCGGTGTCGGTCTCTTCTGCGGGTCGCAGCACTCCCGCGCCAGGCACGACTTCGACGCGGGTCAGTTCGTGAATTCGCAAGGCAACGCTCAGCGCAAAGGTGCCGCCCGTCGCCGCCGCCCAAAACGCGGCGCCGTCGGCTGCATCCGCTACCTCACCGATGACACCCGGCAAGGGACTGAAAGAGATGGCGTCGGCGACCAAGGCCTCGACAGCCGGAACGCAGGGATATGCCAGCACGAGGTTGAAAGGAGGCGTGCGCAGCGCGACGCCAACCAAGGCCGCGTCGGGCGCGGCGGAGGCGAATGCGGCCGCGAGATAGACGTCGGGCGGCACGGGCACGGTGCCGTCAGAGAAGCGCACTACGACACGAACCGGGATGTTATTGAGCGCCTCGTGACGCAGGAGAAACGGCAAAGCCAAACGTGCGAACGCGGGCCCGTCGGTGTAGCGGCGGACGACGGTCATGGGGCGGAAACAGCTCGGCGCTCAGAGCGCGGCGAGCAGGCGGCGGAGGGTCTCGTCAACGGCCTTGGGGTTGGCTTTACCCTTGGCGGCTTTCATCACCGGCCCTTTGAGGCCGTTGAGCGCGCTTTCCTTGCCGGACTTGAACTCGGCGACCGCCTTGGCGTTGGCGGCGATGCTCTCGCGGCACCAGTTTTCCAGCTCTGCGGTGTCGGTGGGCGCGGCGGCGAGGCCCTTGCGCGCGACGACGGCGGCGGGGGCGTCGCCGGTGGCGACCATGTCGGCGAAGACCTCTTTGGCGGCGTTTTGCAGGAGGGTTCCGGCGTCGATGAGTTTGACGAGGTCGGCGACGTGCGCGGGTGTGACCTTGGCGGCGGCGAGCGCGGCGCCGGAGGCGGCGAGTTCGCGGAGCAGATCGTTGACGATCCAGTTGCCCACGGCCTGGGCACGGCCGGGGCCGGCGAGTTTTGCGGCCTGCTCGAACCATTCGGAAAGTTCGCGGTCGGGGATGAGCACGCTGGCGAGGGTGTAGGGCAGCGCGAAGCCGCCGTCGGCCTCGGCGGCCATGAAGCGGCGCTGTTTATCGAAGGGGCGCTCGGGCAACTCGGCGGTGAGGCGGGCCTTCCACGCGGCGTCCACCTTCACGGGCATGAGGTCGGGGTCCGGGAAATAGCGGTA
>JAIYBI010000357.1 GCA_027488595.1 Opitutaceae bacterium
AGCAAGGGTGGGGACGGCGGTGGAGGTGAAAGGTCGGACGGCGGGCAGATTCCGCGCGAGACGCTGGAGAGCGCCGAACCACACCCACGCGGCGGGGCGAAGTGCCGGAGTAAGACGGGAGGCGAGTGCGGATTCGTGGCGGCACCAAGCGGCGGATAGTTCGAGCGCGCCGTGGGTGAGATGCGGCAAGGTCAGTTCGGTGAGGTGACTCGAGATGTTCAACCAAGCACGGAGCGGAGCCTGTGTCGCTAGCAAGTGGCCGAGCGAGGCGAGCAAGTGTTCCTGATCGCGGGCGCATTTTTGACGAACCTTGTCGTCGGATTTCACCGCCGTGGCGGCGTAGTCCTGAGCGAGCGTGGTGGCGTTGTTGATGAGATGATGGCCGAACGCGGCCTGGCGGACGACCTCAAGCGTGGCCAGAAGGAAGGTGCGCCAGAACACGGCGGCACCGGCATCAATGAAGGTGGAGAGATCGCGGGTCAGTCCGTAAAATGCGGATACGAGGTCGTCGGCGGGCAGCGTTGCGAGGTCCGGCGAAAGACGGACAAGAAGTAGCTCCCACGCCGACTCGAAGTCACCGCTCTCCTCCATGCCGCAAACGAGGGCTTCTAGGTGGTGGCAAAGCCGGTCGGCGAGAGCGGAGCGACGCGGCTCGTCATCCCGCACCGTGTAGGATGCGGCTGATTCGGCGAGGGGGCGGATGGCGCCGAACATCGCGCCGATGTAGGCGGGAGTCGTTGCCTGCGGGTGAAGCGCAGTCGTTCGCCAAAGCGGACCGGTGGCGGAAAAGAGAGGGGCCTCGAGGCCGAGAATGGCGTCACCGGACAGCGCGGAACCGGAGGGAAGGACGGCGCGCAAGGCGCTGTTGACGCGCACGTGGGCCTGAGCGGCCACGACGGTGTTGAGGAGGCGGTGATTGTCGGCGGCGAAGCCGAAGAAGAGGCGCGGTGGCTCGGCGCAGACATCCCACGCGGCGGCGGCGGTCTGGCGCATGGCGTAGGCGAACGAGAGGGAGTTCGTAGAGTTGTCGCACTTGGCGGTCGTGCCGCTTGAGTAGGTGACGTCGCGCCCGCTCTCGAGTTTGGCGAGAAGCTCGGCGGCATGCCGGTCGGCGGCGGCGGAGAGCGCTACGCCTGCCTGGATGGCGGGCCACTCCAGCGCCAAGGTGGTGAAGTGGGAGCGCAGGCTGTTGGCCGAGGCGGCGTGTGGCATCAGCGCAACGGCTAGTTGATGCCAGACATCGGGGGAGGTGGAGCCACCGAGACACGAAGCGACAAGCCCGGTGCGGGCGCGGGCGGCGGCGGAGAAACTCGACGCAAGGGCACGGGGTTGGGATGAGTCGAAGGGATGCAGCAAATGGGCGCGGAGCGCGGCTTGCAGGAGGGCGGGGGCGATTGCCGTGGCGTGGGGCTGAGTGCGTCCGTGTCTCCAGAATTTGAGGACATCGTCACCGCCGGTCGCGAGCTCAAGGGTCTTGGCGGCTTCTTTGGCGGCGGGCAGACCGGTGGCATGTGCGTAGCGGTCAACGGCGTGGTTGCCCTTGGCGGCGAGCAAGGCCGCGAGCAGGGCGGGGGTGCGGGTAATCCATTCATCAAGGCCCGGCGGGAGGGCGGAGCCGGCGACCTGCATGAGGTTTTTTAGCAGAGCCTGCACGTCCTCGGCCGAGCGGGTGGACGCGGGCCAGGAAAGAAGGAAACGATTGTAGATCGCGGTGCCGCACCAAGGACCATCGGCAGGCGCGTGGCGGGCGGCGAGGGCGGCGGCGAGCAGGTCGCGTTGCAGGCGGTCTTCCTCGGCGCGGGCGGAGAAGCTGTAATCGGTCGGGTTAAAGACTTTCTTCGCGAGCGCGTGGCTGGAGGACCAACCGAGCGCGAGGTGCTCGAAGTGGGTGGACCAACGGGCGAGGAAGAGATTTTCGCAGGCGCCGACCTTGGGGCCAAGGTGCTTGGCCACGGTGCGGGCGGATAGTGCCCAGACGTGGGAAGGGTAGTTGACGAAAGGGGAGAGCAACTCGAGGAACCAACGGGTGGCATCCACCCAGAAGAGGCCGGGGGCGGTGCGGGCGAGGCGTTCGCCGAGATTGCGAAGGAGGAGAGTCTGGTCGCGACGGCACCGGGCGGTGGCGTCGGCGCGCTCGAGGTTTTTGAAGTGATCGGGTGCGTAGGCAACCATCGCCTCGCTGTAGGCATCGGCGATCTCGGGGGCGTGTTCGATCAGGGCTTTCGCAACACCGGCCTGGCCGAGGGTGAGGATGAAGCCGTCCGCGCTTTCGGAAAGCAGCAAGGCCTGAGCGGAGGAGGCGGAGGAGGGATCGGCGATGGCGGCCAGAAGGGCGGCGGCGCAGACATCGCGGCGGGAGTTGAGTGACGGATGATCGAGCTGGGGCAAAACCCGGGCGGCGGCGGTATCGGCATCGCCGGATGTCCAGCGTTCGCGGTGATAGGCGAGGAACGAGTTCAGGAGAATGTCGGTGGTCCAGTTGTCGGCCGCGGAACGCAAGGCGAGCGTCGCTCCGAGAACGATGGCAAGGGCCTCGCGCTCGGGCTCGGGGACGACGGAGCCGGCGGCGAGGCGACGTCCGAGGGGACCGGTGAGCGCGGTGGGCGCGCCGGTGAGGGACTCGAGGCACTCGATGCCCAGGCTCTCGCGATAGACGAGTTGGATCGGGGTGAACGCGGCGACGACCTCGGCGGGGTCCAAGTGGCGGGTAAGTGCGTGGTAGATCGCGGCCAGATTGGATTCGAAAAGACGGGCCGGACGGGTGGCGACGTAGCTGCCGACCGCGCTGTTCCACCAATCCGCGAGGACCTCATGCGGAGCGCTCGCGTCAGAGAGAAGCAGGTTGGCAATTTGACGCAGGGTGAGGGTGTTGTCGCGGACGCAGGAAACCCGCCCGGTGGCACCCACCTGGGTCGCGTAGTCGGGAAGCACAAGCATGACCTCCTCGGCTACAGCGGTGGCGATTTTCTCGGCGTTGATTTCAATCTTCCAGGCGGCGGTGAGACGCGGCAGGCCGTGACCGAAGCGACGGGCGGCGGCATTCAACGGGGCGTGCTCAGGCGAGGCGCTGAAACCTGTCTCGGCCATGCTATCCCAACGCTCGCGGAAGGCCTCATCGGGCAGGTGGGCGAGGCGGGGCAGCACTTGAACGGCATACCAGCGGGCGAGTTCGATTCCGCCGCGTTGGGCGCCGTGGAGACGCTGCTCAATGACGAGACGAGCGAGCAGGTGGCCGACGTCTCGCGAGCAGCGTTCCGCGCCATCGGCGACGGCGAAAGGCAGACCGCTAAACACATAGGAAGGGACGGGGCGGCTCCAGCGAATGGGCAGGGACTTTATCTCGGTGGCCCGAGCTTCGAGGCCGCGCAGGAGGGGAGTGAGTTGGGCCCACGGAAGAGGGGCGGGCTGGGCGGCGGCGAGCTGTTGGAGAGCAGACGAGAGACGGCTGAGTTTTTTCCACAGACCGCTGGCGGTATCCATCCCGAGCTCGCTGACGACCGGCTGGAGAAACAGCTCGCGGGTTTCGGAAGGATTGGCGGTGAGCGTGGCAACCCAGAGCCCGCGAGCGAGAAGCTCGGTGGCGAGGGCGACGAACTGGTCGGCGGTGTCCTTGCCGGGCATACCCTGCGCGAGGTCGTCGGCGATTTTTCTCAGGGCGACTTTATGGAGTTTAAGCGCGGCAGGCACCTCGGAGCTGGCGGTGACGAGGCGTTTCCAGTGGTCGGCGGCCTGTAACACGGGTTGATAGGCGGCAAGCTCGAGCCCCTGGGAGAATAGTCCGCGCCATGCGGCGGAAGGTTCGCAAAGCGAGGAGGTCGGCGCGGCGGCGACCCACTCGGGGGAAAACGCGCTGCGAAGTAGGTTGGCAGTCGGCCCGCCGGCTCGCGCGAGGACGGCGAGCACGGTGATGTTCTCGGCGATCGCCTGATCGGCGGAGTTGACCGACGAGTTTAGCCGCCAGAAAGCGTGCAAGGCCGGCTGAAGGGAGAGCCCGGACCACGCGACGCGGAAGACGGGAAGCAGCAGTCGCGAAAGAGCGGGACTGGTGCCGGGCGAGGCGATGGCGAGTTCCAGTTTGAGCAGGAGAATCTCCCAAAAATTCGTGGGCGCGATGAAACGGGAAATTACATGACGGTAGAGCAGACCTAGAAAACGAAGGCGGGCCTCGCCGGGTGTGCAGGAAGGGGCGATGGCGGACCAGGCAGTGAGGGCGTCTCGCAGGCCGGCGGAGAGCTCGTCAATCGGGGTGGACGGATCGGAGCCAGGCATACGGCGCATCTCGTTGGCGATGCGGTGCCCGAGATGCTCGGCCTCTTCACCGAGCGAGGCCACGGGGGCGAGTAGGTCCAGAGCGGTGGCGGCGTGCTCAAGCAGCTCCCAGGTGGTGAGGTAATCCGGGTCGTCCAAATCGGCGGACAGGGAGGTGAGAACCGCATCTCGCGTGGTGACTATCAACGACTCCGCAGCGGGTGCGGCGGACGAGGGGGTGAAGTCCGCCGACGCGTGAAGTTGAAATTGGAAACTCCGACCGTGACCCAAATGCTCGGCTAGCAGAGCAGGCAGTTCGCTGTGTCCCGCCCAAGCCTCCGAGGGTGCCAGGGCAACGCGGGCGGCGAGGGATTGAAGACGTGACTGACGGTAAGGATGAAAGAGAGAAGGCGAAGCGGACATGGCGAAAAGTGATGCGAAGAGCGGTGAGATTTTTTAGTTGGCGGCGGCAGGCACACCACCCCAGGCAGGGGCGGGAAGACGGGAGGCGCGGACCCACGGCAGAGGGAGATTGCGGATGAAACTCAGGAGTCCGTTGCCTTCGAGTTGTTCGAAGATCGCGATGTTGTGACGGAAGGCGGTGTTGGCCTCGTCTATAACCGAAGCGGTGGCGGCATCGGGCAGGGTGCCAAGTTCATCGAGACGCGCGCGGAACAGGGTTTTCATCGAGGCGATATCGGGGACCGCGTCGAAGTCGTAGAAATCCAGTCCTGCGCCGTGTGCGAGACCGAGTGAGCGCTCGGCGATGCGGGCGAGCACTTGACCTCCGGAAAGATCGCCGAGGTAGCGGGTGTAGATGTGGCCGATCAAGCGGACGGGCTCGGTGGCGGCGACGTGGCGGATACGTTTAACGTAGGCCTGGCTGGCAGCCATCACGGGCACGGTGCGGGCCCAGTCCGGGCCGGCGAGCAGCATCAAATCGCGCTCGAGAGGAAGCGTCCGGTAGAGTTCGGGAAAATGGAAACGTGCGATCACGGGATCGGTGGCGGCGAGGCGGCGGGTCTCATCCTCCATCGCGGCGTAAACAGGATGCAGGGCGGCGAGCAGGTGGACGTAGGAGGCGGGGCAGGCGGTGCCGCGCAGAAAGCCGCGAATAAAAGTGGTTTTCTCGGCGCGAGTGTGGACGGCGCTGGTGGAGAGACGCAGACGGGAGGCAAAACCGAGCGGAGCGGCGGACGTGGAGTGAGTGCGGTTTTTCATGGGTGGGTCAGGAGCGGGGTTGACGGATGTGAAGGTGCCAGAAAATCCGCAGGGCGCGGAAATCCTCGGGGAGAAAAAGGTCCGTGTTGGCCGACCAGACCGGCTGTCCCGCTGCGCCGAAGGAACGGCCAAGGAGTTTGCGGTGTTGGTCTTTCGATAGAGCGACGAAGAACGGGCAGTCTTCGCAGTGGGAGCCGCTCACGCGATCACGGCAGTTTTCAAGGGATTGGCGCGCGCAGGCTCCGGCATTGGCGGCGTCACCAGCCTGGTAACTCTGGCGGCAGGCTTTGAACTCGGGACTGAGGAGCGCAACCAGAATCTGGATACAAAACGCCCGTAAGAGATCATCGGTGCGATGACGGGGAAGACGGACCATGGTTTTTTCGGCCAAGGCGAGGAGGTAGGAATCTTCGAGGGTGCGGGGTTCTCCGATTTCGTTGTCGGCCAGAGGAACGGGCGGCCCCTCTTGCAGGGCGGTTTCCCAAAGGCCCTCGGAGAGACTGCGCAGGTAGGCATCACCGGGTGGAATCACCGAGAGCTGGGCGTAATAGCGCTTCACGAGCTCAAGCGCGATTTCGACAAATGTCCGGACGGGGCTGCCTCCGCAGGTGGAGACGAGTCGCTCATAGCTGCCGGGCTGGAAGGGAGAGGAGATGACGAAGGCCATGCGTGTGGAGGCGAGGGTATATCCTCGTGTCATTACCCTACAGTAACGCCGCGACGGCGGCACTTAGCTGACGTTCGTATTTGCCTTGTTGGTTTTACGTAGTTTTAACTACGCAGTTGAGATGAGTATATCCGGTAACAGCATCCCGAGCATTGTTTTTGTGGAGGACGAAATCCTGCTCTTAGGGCTACTCTCGGAATATTTTATACATTCAGGCGTATTCCAGGTAACGGGCACCTTTACCCGCGGATCGGAGGCGCTTCGGCATATCTGCGTAAAACCCCCCACACTGGTCGTGCTCGATCTTCAACTTCCGGATTTGAACGGTCTCACGATCGTGCAGCAGATGAAGGAGCGACTCGAGCACCCGCCGCTGGTGCTTGTGCTCAGCAGCAGCACGAACCCGCTGGTGATTAAACAACTGCTGCGGCTGGGCGTGAGGGGAATACTTCAAAAAGGCATATCGGCGTCGGAGGTCCTCTCGGCCTGCCAGCGGGTGATACGCGGCGGGATATGCGTGGAGCTCGCGGATGGGGACATGCTTGAGCTTGCGGCCGCACCCTTTTCCTCCGGAGAACCCAGTCTGACCTCACGCGAGACCGAAGTGCTGGATCTGGTCGCCCGTGGTAAAAGGTCAAAAGAGGTTGCGGATGCGCTCGGGTTGAGTGTCCGGACGGTGGACAAGCATCGTGAGAATCTTATGCGCAAATTGGGCGTTCACGACGTGAGCGGCCTGATGCGCTACGCGGTGAAGCAGGGGGTCATTTATTCGAGCCAAAAGGATTGAGCGCCTGTTCGGGCACGGGTTGGGGTGGCGGGAGCTTTGTCTAGCTGATCTGGTCCATTTTAAAAAAGTGGTCGCATGTATCGGTGATTCGCCCCAGATATCGGGTGGAAGAGCGGGGGCAAATAGGGCTTATAGCTTAAAGTATGAACTTTTTTCACACTTAACTGATTTTCTGTATGAACCGTGCTGAACTTGATTCCCGAAGACTTGAGACCATGGCATTGGTCGCGGGCGGTCTGGCGCACGACCTTAACAACCACATTACAATCATCGGGCACGCGGCCGAAATGGCGGAGATCGTGAATCAGCCGGAGCGGCATCTTCAGGCGTGGCGGCAGGTGCTCGGTTTGTGTGCGCGGGCGCGTGCAACCATTGATCGAATCCACGCGTTCAGTCGGGAGGCTTCGGGGCGGCAGCAGCGTTTGGATCTGGCGGAAATCACGGC
>JAIYBI010000299.1 GCA_027488595.1 Opitutaceae bacterium
ACGGTGGCGGAGGCGGCGGGGCCGACGGGACCGGTGGCGGTGCCGAGGACTACGCGGAAGGTCTTGGAGGACTCGACGGTGGCGTCGTTGAGCAGGGGGATGAGCACGGTCTTGTCGGCGGAGTCGCCGGCGGCCCAGGAGACGGTGCCGGTGGTGGCGGTGTAGTCGGTGCCGGCGAGGGCGGTGCCGTCGGTGGTGGCGTAGGTGATGGAGGCTGCCTCGGTGGCGGGGCCGTAGCGGCGGACGGTGAGGGGGAAATTGGCGGCGACCTCGATAGCGTTGACGCGGGGCGGGGCGAAGCCGACGGCGCCGATCTGGGGATTGCCGACGAGGAGGGCGGCGCGGTTGCGGGGCACACCCTTGAAGGAAGTGAAGGAGCCGCCGATGAAGATCTCGCCGGACGGGATGTAGAAGGCGGAGTTAATCGAAAAGCCGAAGCTGCCGCTGGCGCCGACGCCGATGGAGAAGGTGGGGTCGAGGGAGCCGTCGAGATTGAGGCGGGCGAGGTTGCCGATAACGTTGCCATCGACGTTGGTGAAGGCGCCGTTCACGAGTAGGCGGCCGTCGCGGTAGGCGATGCCAAACGGATTGGTTTCGAATCTACCCGCACCGGAGAAGAACGATGTGTCGAGGCTGCCGTTGGGGTTGAGAATGGCGAGGTAGCGTTGACCGGTGGCAAAAAGATCGACGTTGAAGCGGGCGGTGACGGCTATGCGGCCATCGGGCAGCACATCGAAAGAGGTGATCCAGTTGCTGGTGCCGAAGTCGATGTTGCCGCCGGTGCCGAAGGTGGGGTCGAGGGCTCCGGTGGAGGTGAGGCGGGAGAGGCGGTAGGCGGTGCCGTGGCGATGACTGATGAGAACTTTGCCATCCGACAGCTCACGGATCGCGTAAACGGTGGCGCCGGTGCCGGCGGCGACGGTGTTGACGGCGGGTGTCCAAGTGGAGTCAGTGGCACCAGTTGAGAGGAAACGCTGGATGCCGTTGGTGGAGGTGGGGGCGGCGGACGTGCCGACGTAGATCTTGCCGGACGCGCCGGCGGCGAGGGCGGTGACGGGGCCGTTCGTGGAGACGGAGAAGGAGGTGTCGATGGTGCCGGTGGCGTCGTTGTTGAGGCGGAACAGGCGGGTGCTGACGCTGGAGGTGGTATTGCTGGGCTGGTGCGTGAAGGGAATGGAGAGGCTGCCGCCGATGTAGGTGCGGCCGTCGTCGGCGGCGAGGATGGCGGAGACTCCGGAGACAGAGATGCCGAAGGAGGTGGTGGGCTCGAAGACGCCGCCGACGCTGAGGCGGCGGAGGTTGGTGCCATTGACGTAGGCGACGATGCGGCCGGAGGAATCGGGTGCGGCAAAAAGGATGCTGCCGTTATCAGCGGGGGCGAAACTGGTGACGACGGAGCCGGCGGGCACGGAGATGCTGACGGTGGCGATGGAGGACGGGGTGACGCCGTTGGCATTGGTGATGACTGCGCGGTAGGGGCCGGAGTGGGTGGCGGCGTCGGCGTTCGTGACGGTGTAGGTAGTCGAGGTGGCGCCGGGGATGTCGGTGAAGGGGAGGGGGCCGTCGCCGTCGGGGTCGCGTTGCCATTGGACGGTGGCGGCGAGGACGGAGTCGTAGCGGACGGCGAGGGTGAAGGCTGCGCCCTGTTCGAGGGAGACGGAGGCGGGCTGGCTGGTGACGACGGGGACGGCTTCGGCGTCGCGGATGGTGACGGTGGCGCGGGCGGCCGGAGTGGGGAGGAAGGCGCCGCCGGTGAGGTTGCTGAGCTGGACGGTAAAGGTCTTGGCCCCGTCGGCGACGGAGTCGGTGAGGAGCGGGACGGTGATGGTCTTCAGACTGCCATCGCCGGCGGCCCATGAGAGGGTGCCGGAGACCGAGGTGAAATCCACTCCGGAGGTGGCGTTGCCATCGGCCCCGCCAAAGCCGCCGGTGAGGGTGGCGAAGTCGGCGGTGACGGCGCCGGTGGTGCCGCCGAAGCGGGAAACCTGGAGGGTGACGGAAGGCTGGTTTTCGCCGACTGAAACGGTGGTGGAGACGAGGCGGATGGTGCCGGGGGAGGCGGGGGCGTATTCGTTGACGAAGCGGGTGAGGTTGTAGGTCTCGACGGCGTTGTCGCTGACGCGAGCGAACCAGCCGCCGGCGACGAGTTTGCCGTCGGGTTGGAAGGCGAAGCTGTAGAAGTGGGTGGTGTAAGACGGGATGGAGGGGTGAAGTGTATGGGGTGGAGGGGCGAAACCGGCGTCGAGGGAGCCGTTAGGCTGGAGGCGGGCGACGGAGGCGCGGGGGGATCCGGACCAACTGGTGAAGATGCCGCCGACAAAGATGGTGCCGTCGGGTTGGAGGGCGAGTTCACCGCCGGCCCAGCCGGTGGGGCCGGAGCCGACATTGGTCATGAAAGCGGTGTCGAGGGAGCCGTCGGGCTGGAGGCAGGCGAAGTAGTAGCTGGTGCCGGAGGGCAGGAAGGAGAAATCGCCGCCGATGACGATGCGGCCATCGGGGAGGACGAGCAGCTCGTCAATGTCGCCGAATTCGTTGGCGAAGGAGGGGGCGAGGGATGGGTCGAGGGTGCCGTCGGAGTTGAGACGGACGAGGAGCGGGGTGCCGCCGCCGCCGGCTCGGGCGAGGCCGCCGGCCACAATAATGTCGCCATCGGGGAGGACGGCGATGTCGCCGATGAAGGTGGAGTTGCCGAGGGCGACGTTGGGGTTGAAGGATGTGTCGAGGGTGCCGTCGGCGTTGAAACGGGCGAGGTTGGGGCGGTAGGTGCCGTTGGCGCGGTTAAAGCCGCCGCCGACGAGGAGCTTGCCGTCGGGCTGCTCGGCGAGGGCGAGCACGTAGCGGATGCCGAAGGCGGACGAGTTGCCAATGCCGGCGGCGTTGAAACCGGTGGCTGGGTCGGCATCGAGGGAGCCGTCGGCGTTGAGGCGCATGAGGCCGCCGCGGGCGACGCCGTTGTAGGAGGTGAAGACGCCGCCGACGTAGAGTTTATCGCCGGCGACGGTGAGGATCTTGTTTATCTCGGTCTGGCCTTGGGAGTCGGTAAGGGTGGCGGCGGTGGTGTTGAAGCTGGTGAGGGTGTCGAGGGAGCCGTCGGCGTTGAGGCGCTTGAGGGAAGTCTGAGCCGAACCGGCGGGCGGAGCCTTGTAGCGGGAGATGTTGCCGCCGGCGATGATCTTGCCGTCGGACTGGAGGGCGACGGCGTTGACGGCGCCGGTGCCGGAGGACCAGTTGGGCGGGGTGGGGTTGGTGATGGAGAGCGGGACGTAGCTGTCGGGGGTGAGGCCGGGGCTGATGGTGGTGACGAAGGCGGAGTCGAGGGTGGGGTCAGCGGCGTGGACGGCGCCGGGGGCGGCGAGGAGGAGCAGGGCGCTGAGCGCGGAGGTGACTGAGGCGAGGCGACGAAGCGAAGTGCGAATGAAGCTCATGGAGGTAAAGAGAGTGTAAAGGAGACGGTGGAGAAAAAGGGCGAAGGGTTGCAAGCGGGAATGCAAGCAGATGGCGACTGCTTTGGGGAATTTTGGGCGCGCGGGTTGGGGCGCGAGGGGTTGGGAATGTGAACCCACGTTCGAGCCTGCGGGAAGGACGGGACGGCGCGGCGTCGTTCCGCCGGATTAAGTCTAAGGGGGAAGTTTAAGGCTGAGACCTGAAACCTGAAACCTGAAACCCGAGGCGGCAGGGTTTAACCGCGGATGACACGGATGAACGCGGATACCAAATACTCAGAGGCCGGGCGCTTCCGGAACACGGGCGGGGAAGCCCTGAGACTTTACGGATTGAGGGTCACACTGAGTCGGAGGAAGACGGGGCCGGTGCCGTAAGGTATAGTGGCCGTGGTGAGGCCATTGACGTCGGGTGTGCCTTGATTGACGCCTGCGGCGGTCCATGGGCCGGTGGTCAGATCGGTGGCGGTTTGGACCGTGTAGGTGACGGCGGAGGGCTGGGCGCGGGTGTAGGTGAAGGTGAGATCGCCGGCGACGAGTTCGGCGACGGGGAGGA
>JAIYBI010000156.1 GCA_027488595.1 Opitutaceae bacterium
CCCGCCCCGAGTCCTACGATGCGCTGCTGCTCGATGTGGACAACGGCCCCTCGCCGATGGTGCGGGCAGGCAACGTCCGCCTCTACGGACCGCGCGGGCTGGAGGTATTGAAATCGAAGTTGCGCCCCGGCGGCCGACTCGCGATCTGGTCGGCATGTCCGGATCGGTCTTTCGAGGCGCGATTGAGGGCGGCGGGGTTTATCGCGGAGGCGATCCCGGCAAAGCTTTTTCCTACCGCCAAACGCAGCGCCTACGTCATCTACGTCGGCGATAAACCGGCCGTCTAACGTCCGTCGCTGGCGCGGAGCACGGGCTCCTCTGCAGTCGTCATAACGGGCTCGGCCGAAGCATCAATCTCGGGCGCCGAGTGAAGTCGCGGCGAAAGAGTCATCTCGCCCGGGTCGAGCAGCATGAGATCGGCACCGGTTTCAATGTAGCGGTCTTCCGCCGAAGCGTCCTCGGCCGGACCGCCAAACATTGCCGCGCGAGGCGAGATTCCCTCGGAGCCGTCAGGCGCTTGCACCTTATCAATTCTCAGTAGCGCTACACCGATGCAAAGTCCGCCGATTGAGGCGACCGCCCAAGGGCTGAATACCCGCGCGATTTTGAAAGCTAAATCGGGCTTGGTGCTTGGTCGCATGGTGTTCATGACGCTAATCTGTATAGCAGGTTACTTGCCGTTTTGAGGAGAGCAATGCTGGCGTCACAAGACGATGGCATGAAGCCGATTAATACTTAAATCACTCCGATGCGACTCAACGCACTTGAAGCATCCAGGTGAGTGATTCGCGAGCGCCGACCAGCGTGACTGCGTGCGGTCCGGGCGGGAGAAGCCCGGCCGGCAGGGTGAGTAACACGACGCTCTCGCGTGATCGGGTGTGAAGGTCGCCGGTGATGGTTTCAAAGACGGGCACGACCACCACCGAGGTGTCGCGCATAAAAACCTCCGCGCCGCCTAGTTGTTCCTGGTCTGAATCGAGTTTGCAGACGAACTGGATTTTCGCGGGTAGCAACTGATTGATTTCCGCGGGTGCGACCAGGTCACGATAGGCGCCGGGCATGCGCGGCACCTCGACCAGGGTGGTGCCGAGCGGCGCGGGCAGGCCTCCGGTTCCCGGGGTTGTTTTGGCGGGTTTGCCTCCGGTGAGACTGGCGGCGGGGTAGGGAACGGCCGGGCGTTCGGCGGGGAGGCTCAGGCGGCGGTAGCCGGCGTCGAGCAGGCGGTTCACGTTGGCCTGCTCCTTCATGTCGGCGTAGGGCTCGAAGGCGCGACCGGGTTTACGATACTTCAGCGTGATGAAGGTATAGGGCACGATGAAGACCAGGATCGTGACAACGATCCAGCGGAGAGGCCACGGTTTCTGGCGGGCGGCGAACATGGCGGCGGAGGCTGCGCGGCCTCCGTGCGCGGTGCAAGCGGGGATGCACCCGGCCGTGGCGGCGCGGGCTTCGTTTTGGGAACGGCTGCAAATACGGGTTGCGGGGGCGGGTGGCGGGTGCTTCGTTGCCCGACTCACCAAATGAAGCGCTGGTCCCAATTTTTCATCCCCACTCTTAAAGAAAGCCCGTCCGACGCCGAAATCGCGTCCCACAAGCTCCTCGTTCGCGCCGGTCTGGTGCGCAAATTGAGCGGCGGCCTCTACACCTTCATGCCGCTCGGTCTGCGCGTCATGCAGAAGCTCTCCGCGATCTGTCGCGAGGAGCTCGAGCGCACCCAGCCCGCCCACCAGCGCGGCGGCGCCATCGAGTTGTGGATGCCCCACCTTCACCCGGCTGATCTCTGGGAACAGGGCCCGCGCTGGGCCGCCGCCCGCGAGATCATGTTCCGCACCGACCACGCCGGTGCCGGCAAGGGCCGCTCCCGCGAGCCCGAATTCGTGCTCGGGCCGACCCACGAGGAGGTCATCACCCCGCTGGTGAAACAGGAGATCAGCAGCTACCGCGATCTACCGAAAAACTTCTACCAGATCGCCACCAAATTTCGTAACGAGATCCGCCCCCGCTACGGCCTGATGCGCGCCCGCGAATTCGTGATGATGGACGCCTACTCCTTCGACGCGAACGACGACGGCGCGATCAAGAGCTACCTCGCGATGAAGGCCGCCTACGAGGCCTTCTTCCGAAGAATCGGCGTGCAGGCCATCGCGGTCGAGGCCGACACCGGCGTCATGGGCGGCAGTTTCTCCCACGAGTTCATGGTGCCCGCAGAGGTGGGTGACGACGACGTCATCTATTCCGATTCCGGCTACGCCGCCAACCGCGAGAAGGCCACCAGTGCCCTCGTGCCGAAGGACCTCGCCGACGCCGCCCCCGCCGGCGAACTCGAGAAGTTCGCCACCCCCGGCGTCGTCACCATCGCCGCGCTCGCGGCCGCGCCGTATTCGGTTTCTGGTGACGCCCAGTTCAAGACCCTCGTCTATGTCGGCGACGGCAAACCCTTCCTCGTCATCTTGCGCGGCAACGACGAGCTCGAGGAGGCGAAGCTCGGCTCGCTCGGCTTCACCCTTTTCCGTGCCGCCACCGCCGAGGAGATCGAGCCCGTGCTCGGGGCAAAACCCGGCTCGCTCGGCGCCGTCAAGGGCACGATCAAGAACCCCGCCGCCCTCGCCGGCATCTTCGCCGACCACGCCATCCGTCTCGTCGGCAACGGCGTGACCGGCGCGAACGAGGACGGCTTCCATCTGCGCAACGTCAACGTGAGCCGCGACCTCGCGATCACGAAGTTCGGCGATTTCCGCCGCGTGCGCACCGGCGAACCCTGTCCGGTTTCCGGCCTGCCGCTGCAATCCAAGCGCGGCATCGAGGTCGGCCACATTTTCAAGCTCGGCACCAAATACGCCGACAAGTTTGGCGCGGTTTACACTGACGACCAGAAGCAAAACCACCCGATGGTGATGGGGTGCTACGGCATCGGCATCAGCCGCACCTTGCAGGCGATCATCGAGCAGAGCCACGACAACGACGGCATCGTCTGGCCCTGGGCGGTCGCGCCCTTCCAGATCATCGTCACCCTGCTCGACCCGCTCCTGCCCGAGGCGGTGCAGCTTGCCGAGCAACTCGCCGCCGCCGCCGAGGCGGCCGGTGCGGACGTGCTCATTGACGACCGCGAGGAGCGACCCGGCATTAAGTTCAAGGACGCCGACCTCATCGGCATCCCCCTACGCGTGACCATCGGCGGCAAGGGCCTCAAGGATGGCATCATCGAGCTCAAAGCCCGTAACTCGAAGGACGTGCTCAAAGTTCCCGTCGCCGATGCGCAGGCTGTCCTTGTCGCCCGGGTGCGTGAGAACGCCGCCAAGACACTGTCCGCCGCATGAGATTCGATAACGCCCGCACCGGAGTTGCGCCGGAAGAAGTTGCCGAAACCGAGACTGCACTCGCCATCAGCGGCCCGTGGAAAGTCGTGGTCTTGAACGACCCGGTGAACTCCATGAGCTACGTCGTGCTCGTGTTTCGCAAGGTCTTCGGTTTTGACGAAAACAAGGCGCGTGTGCACATGCTCGAAGTCCACGAGCAAGGCCGCTCGGTCGTGTGGGCCGGGCTGCGTGAGAAGGCCGAGTTCTATGCGTTCACGCTCCAGCAATGGCACCTGACGGCCGTCCTCGAATCCGATGAAACGCATTGAAGTAAAACTCAGTTTGCCGGTGGTCGCGCCCTTGCTGGACCTGATGAAGGCCTCGTCGGACGTGTTGCAGGCGCAGATCGCCGCGCCCCTCACGCTGGACGACATTGACGCGGATTTCCGCGACGAGTGGCGGGCGGAGCTGTTGGCCGGCCAGCAGGAGGAGTTGCGTGCGTTGCTGGGACTTTTTGACAGCGATTTTTTTGTCAACGCGGTCGTCGCGTTCGATGAGGACAATGCCGAGATCATCGTGCGCGCCTGCTCCGCCCTGCGCCTGCGCCTGCGTC
>JAIYBI010000074.1 GCA_027488595.1 Opitutaceae bacterium
CAGAGCCGCCCCTTCCGCGCCGACCGCATTCGGAGCCAGCAACGCGATCACCGCCGCGACGTGGAGAAGTTCAAAGAGGCGTGATGAAAACGACCGCGTGCTCTTGGGCATCGCGAGCAGGGAGAACGGCACCAGCAGCATCAACCCGAAGAAGTAGTGCAGTTGCGGGCTCTCCACCGCCGGGTATTGGACTTCCCGATACAGGAGGATCATGAAAATCCGCAGCACGTTCGAGATCGCGGCGGCGGGGACCATCAGGAGGATGCGCGTCCAGTAGCGCATGCCCATCGGCTCGTGCCGGTTCATCCAGACCGCGACCGCCAGCAGGAGAATCAGCAGATTCAGCCCGGCGCAGTCCCCGGACCAAGGAACGTCGAGCCGCCCCACTGTGATGGTGGCCCCGTGGTCCACCGCATTTCCGCCAAAGAGGTTGATCACGCCGACGACCACCGGCCGCGAAAAATAGGCGAATGCATCCTTCGCCACGGAGAACTTCGCCAGCAGCACGACCACCGCCACCGGAAGCAGCCAGCGGAAGCGCGCCCAAACCGACGACGTAGAGGCGGCGTCCGGTTGGTCGGTGTTCATCGGCGCGAGGATTTTTTGGCAAACGGCCGACGACCCGGAGTGGAGCGGTGGCTTGGATGGTTAACAGGTGATTCTTTTGGAGTTACGACTGCAAGCCCTAGGCCTTCTTGCGCTTGAGGCCTTTGAGGGCGATCACGGCGCCGAGGGCGGCCATCACTGCGATAGGAGGCGCGGGGGCGGCGGGAGCGGCGGGGGCGAATTCGAGCATCGAGGCAAAACCGGTCTTCACGTTCACGACCTTGATGAGCAGACTGTTGTCGGGAGCGGTGGTGACGCTGGCGATTTTTGACACCGTCTGCTGGCCGCCCTGCGACTGCACGGCCACCACCGGCGTGCCGGGTAGCTTGCCGTCCACGGCGGGATCCCATCCATCAACGCGGGTGGTGTAGTTGTCCGCCTCGAAGCCGGAGCTGGTGTTGTTGCTGAATACGATCTTGTCCCAAGTGGTATTCGCATCACCGAAGAAATTGATGAAGCCATAGGCCTCGCCGGTGTTCTTGCCGGCGTTGGGTCCGGCGGTGATGGGGTTTCCGAAGTAGGACTTCGGCAGCAGGTTCATCAGGTTCGAGGTGGTGAAGTCCGCCACCATCTGGCCGTTGCTGTAAAACTTGAGGTTGTTGGCCGCGTCGCCCGCCGACCAATAGAGCCCGAAGTAGGAACTCGATTGATTGAGTGTGAGGGTGGTCTGCTTCACGGCGCCCAGGCCTTCGACGGCGTAGTTGGTGCCCTTCGGGGAGGTCGCGCTCGGGGCTCCACCATAGAGATTTGCGCTGATGACATTGAGTTGGTCAAAGGTGCCGACGTCCTGCCACACGAAGTTCTTGTTGATGCCGCTCAGGGTATCGAAGGTTTGCACGTTCGTCCCGCTCAGCGACGAGTTGAAGGCGCCGACTCCCTCGGAAGTCGTGATGAGCATATTGAAGGTCGGCGAGGCGACGGCCGCGCGGGTCTGGGCGGCGGCACAGGCAAAGGCCATCAGGATGGCTGCGAGGGATAGTTTCTTGTTGGATTTCATTTTTTGAAGGGAAGTTGAATTGTTGGGAGAGTTCCGAGGCTTGGGGGTCGCGCCGCTAAAGGGACGGTGGGTTGGGTGAGAGGTGCGATAGATTGGGTGCGCCAACTCTGTTACCACTCCGTGTGCCAGATGTTTTTATGAGTTCATATCACACTCTTATCAAATAAGATAAAAAATTTATTTCACGGGCCTTTCATTACGGCGTTCGTGCTTGTCTGATTTTGCATATCAAAATCAATGCATTTTTAATGCATTCGTAGGCGAAGGGGTCCTCGCAAGTGGACCCCGAGGTTCAGAACGCGTTAGCGGTTTGGGTGACGTGTCGGCAAATCTCGTCCGCGATTGCAGCGTCATCGGCGACGGTGCGGCGGCCTGACGGGTCGAGTTCGGCGAGCCGGCTGGTGTGCTCGCGGAGACTCACCTCAGGCGGAGGACGCTGATCACGGCGCAGGGTCTTTTTTGGGGGATGGCGCGGGGAGGACGGTGAATTGGAGAGCGCGGGCGGGGTCGAGGTAGGCGCGGGCAAGCGCGTCGAGTTCGGGCTTGGTGATGGCGGCGAGGTCGGCGGCGCGGGAGCGCGCCCAGTCGAGGCGCCAGGGTTGCTCTTGAGAAGTGCCAAGCACGGCGTTGAGCCAGTAGGCGTTGGTGCGCTCGCTCTCGCGAACGGCGGTTATCACGGGGAGTTTTGCGCGCTCCAGCTCGTCCTCGGTCACGCCATTGGCAAACAGGTCGGCGGCGGCGGCGAGCACAGCCGGGCGGATCCGCTCCACGTCGTGGGACTCCAGGGTGAGGCGGGCGAAGAGAAAGCCGTAGTCGCGGTAGGTGTCGCTGGGCGCGCTGGCCGCGCCGGGGCTGTAGCTGCCGCCAAGCTCCTCGCGCACGGTTTTGCGGAGGCGGTCGCCGAGGATGTCGGCGAGGATGGTTAAGCGACGGGTGCGCGAGATGTCGCGGGCATCGGCGGTGGGCCAATAGACGGCGAGCACCGCCTTGGGAATGGCGGTCGTGACGTTGAGCGTTTGTGCCGAGGGCGGAGGCGTGGTGACCTGGCGCAAGTTTTCCAAGGCGGGTTTGGCGCTGCGTGACGGCAGGGTGCCAAGGGTGGCGGAGACCGCGGCAATGGCGGTGTCGGGGTTGAGGTCGCCGACAAGGCTGAGCTCGATCGCACCGGTGGCGAGCTGGGGAGTGAGCCAGGCGCGGAGTTCGGCGAGGGTGCGGGCGAGGGCGGCGTCGCGGGAGGGCAGGCCGAAGCGCGGGTCGCCCGAGGCGAGCAGGCGCGGGACATCGAGCGTGAGGGGCCCGGTGGGGTCGGAGGCGAGACGTTTGTAGAGTGGCTCGATCTGGCGGCGGGCGGAGGTTTCGGCTTCAGGGCGGTAGCCGGGGTCGGCGATGGTCGCGGCGAGCAGCTGGAGTTGAAGCGCGAGATCGGCGGGTGTGGTCTGGCCGCTGAGGACGAGAGCGTCGTCGGCGACTTGCAGGCCTATGCCGACATTGCGGCCGGCGAGAAGGCGGCGGAGGTCGTCGGCGGAGTGTTTGCCGAGGCCTCCGGCGGTGAAGGCCGCATTGGCGAAGAAGGCGAGGCCGGGTTGGTCGCGCGGCTCTTCGAGGCGGCCGGTGCCGACGCGGGCGCGGAGGGCGATGGTGCCGGCCTCGAAGTCGGTGCGTTTGAGATTGAGGCGGACGCCGTTGGCAAAGACGACCTGGGTGATGCCGAGGTCGGCGACCTCGGAGCGTGAGCTGACGGCGCCGGCGGGGCCGAAATCGGCGTAGGCCCAGGGTGTTTCGGCTTGGGCGACGGGCGGGTTGACCTCGATGGCTTCGGCGGCGGCGTAGGCATTTGCAATTGCGGCGGCGGGTGCGTCGTCCTTGCCGAGGTCGGTGTTGCCAAGGACGCCGACGAGGCGTCCGCCGGCGCTGCTCCAGGAGGCTTTGAGGGCCTCGTGACATTCTTCAAGCGTCATGGCTTCGAGTGCGGGGCCGAGCAGCGCGAGGTCGGAGGCGGGCGCGGTGGGCACGGTTCCCTCGATGAAGGCGTCCACCAGTTCGTCGGCGAATTGTTCGGAGCGACGGGTGGATACGGTTTTTACGGCCTGTTCGAGGGCGTTGCGGTAGCTGGCGACGGCCTCGCGCAGCTCGGGGGCGCGGAAACCGAAGCGGAGGGCGCGGCGGAGTTCGTTTTCGCCGACCGCAAGGGTGTCGGCCCAGCGGCCGGGACGGGCGGTGAGGGAGAGTTCGGCGCCATCGAAAATCTCAGGAAAGAAATCGCGGTTGGCGGTGGCTTTGACGAAAGGGGCGGAGTCGGTTTTAGCCAGCTCGGAGAGGCGCTGGTTAAGCATGGCGTTGGCGAGCTCGAGCGGGAGGTCGCGCAGGCGGCGGGTGGAGGAGTCGGGGGTGCGGTCGGCGGGGCGGAGAACCTGAATCACAACGGTGGTGGAGCTGGCCTCGGCGTCGTGGTGGTAGCCGGTTTTCAGTCCCGGGACGGAGGCTGCGCTCGGGGTGCCGAAGTCTGGGGTCGGGCGGGCGGGGGCGCGGGCGGCGAGCGGGCCGAAGTTTTCGCGTAGTGGTTTTTCAAGGACAGCGGGATCGAAGTCGCCCACGGCGATGACGGCGAGACGCTCGGGGCGATACCACGTGTCGTAGAAATCGGCGAAGCGTTCGCGACCGGACTCCTTTATGACGGGCTCGAGTCCGATGGGGAGACGCTCGGGCAAGATGGTGCCCTTGTAGAAGAATTCGTAGCCGGCGACGGCAGCGCGGTAGTCGGCGGAGTCGCGGGCGAGTTTTTCGGACAGGATCACGCCGCGCTCACGGTTGATCTCCTCGGGCAGGAGTAGGAGATGGCCTGCATAGTCGGCGAGCACGCGGAGCCCCTCGGCGAGCGTTTCGGGCTTGGTGTCGGGCAGATCAAGCATGTAAACGGTGCGGTCGAAGCTGGTGTAGGCGTTGGTGTCGCCGCCGAAGTCCATGCCCAGACGTTGGAAAAACTCGATCAAGGTGCCGGGCGGGTAGTGGGTGCTGCCATTGAAGGCCATATGCTCCAGGAAGTGGGCGAGTCCGCGCTGTTCCTCGGTCTCGTGTAGGGCGCCGGCGGCGACGACAAGGCGGAGGGCGGCGCGGCCGCGGGGCTCGGCGTTGGGGCGAAGGCCGTAGCGCAGGCCGTTGGGGAGTTCGCCGGCGACGATGGCGGGATCGGTGGCGAGGTCGGTCGAGCCGGAGGCGGGCGGAAAACGGAGCGCGGAAGCCGTTTTTTGTGTAGACGCATCGGAGGCGAAAACATCTGGGGCGACCGGAAGGAAAAGCGCGGCAATCAGGAGGAACGAGCGGCAGAACGACGGAATACGCATGGGAAAGAGTAGGGGAAGGGATCAAAAGCTGGAAGAGAGCGGGAAAGCGAGACGAGGGAATTGTTTTGAGCGCGGCGCGGGGATGAGGTTCCTAGAACATTCACCTTTTTTGCCCACCCATTAGAATGCTCTGGCTCTATCGCCTGCTTTTTTTCCCGGCCGTGCTCCTGGCCGCCCCCTACTATCTGCTGCGGATGCGGCGGCGGGGCGGGTATGCGGCGCATTTCGGGCAACGATTTGGCGCGACGCCACCCCTGCCGCCGAAGCGTGCCGGAGTGCGGCGGATCTGGCTGCAGGCAGTCAGCGTGGGCGAAATGCTGGCGATCGCTCCCCTGTTGGATGGCTGGGCGAAGGATGCGACGGTGGAGGTTTATCTGACCACGACGACGAGCACTGCGTATGCGCTGGCGACGGAGCGGCAGGCGGGGAAGGGCGCTGTGATCGGACTCGGATATTTCCCGTTGGATTGCTGGCTTTGCGCGCGCAGGACCTGGCGTGCGGTGGAGCCGGATTTGGTGATTTTAACGGAAGGCGAGCGCTGGCCGGAACACCTCGCGCAGGCGGCGGCGCGCGGGGTGCCGGTGGTGGCGGTGAACGCCCGGCTTTCGGACCGGAGTTTTCGCCGCATGGGCAAACTGGGTCCGTGGGCGCGTTTGCTCACGCGCGGGCTGACCCGAGTGCTGGCCGCGAGCGCGGGCGACGCGGAACGCTTTGCCAAGTTCGGTGTGCCGCCGGAAAGGATAACGGTGACAGGCAACCTCAAACTCGACGTGGAGCTCGCACCGGTGCCGGACGCTGAGCAGGCGCGGTTCAGGGCGGAATTGGGCTTGGGCCAGGCGCGCATCCTGATGGGTGCCTCGACCTGGCCGGGCGAAGAAGCGGCCTTGCTGGCGGCTTGGCGGGCATTGCGGGTGACGGAGGCAGGACGGGAGGCGAAGCTTTTGATTGTGCCGCGACACGCCGAACGACGCGGGGAGATCGAGGAGTTTTTGAAGTCGCAGGGCGTGCGGTATCACCTCCGCTCGAGTGGGCCGGCTTCCTCCTTGGATGGTGTGGACGTGGCGGTGGCGGATACGACGGGGGAGCTTCAGCGTTTGCTCGCGCTGGCCGAGGTGGTGTTTGTGGGCAAGACCCTGGCGCCGCACACGGAGGGGCAGACGCCGGTGGAGACGGCGGCGCGCGGGCGGGCGGTGTTATTCGGTCCCGGCACGGCGAACTTTCGCGTGATCGCGGCGGAGTTGCTGGCGGCGGGCGCGGCGCGTCGGTTGGGGGATGCGGACGAGCTGGCGCGCGTGGTCGTCGCGCTTTGGGCGGATGAAACCGCGCGGGCCCGAATGGGCGCGGCGGGGCGGCGTTGGCACGAAGGCAATCGCGGGGCGGCGGCGCGAACGCAGGCGGCGCTGGCGGATGTGTTGCGCGGACAGATTTAGGTTGAACGGTCTCCCGCGAAACCTACGTTCGACCTTTTCGCGGATGCAAAACCACGGCCCGAAGCGAGTCTACACCCCACACTCACTGGAGTATTGGTTCAGTCGTTTGGAGCACAATTGGGAGACCTATTTCACGGCCGACCAACTTGAGCGGGGCCACGCCATTTACCGCGACGGCGAGGTGCGTGAACTGGAGTTGACGACGGGTGATGCGATCGTGCATCGCCGCATCGAGAAGCACGATGAATACGCGGTGATCGAGTGGGCGGAGAAAGGGTTTTCGGTGCGCTCCTCCTCGACCGATACTGATGCGGCGCACGCGCTCGCGGTGGCCGGGCTGCACGAGATCGAGGAACTCGTCGCCGATGAAGTTTCGCCCCTGCCTGATGCGTTGCCTGAGGTGGCGCCGGTGTCTCAGCCTTCGAGAAACGAGTCTGATGCTGTCTTTTCAGGGGAGAAACCCAGGCCGTCCCCTTCCGTGACCTTCGGCCTAGCGGCAGCGAAGCCTGCGGCGGGCGCGTCTCGAGTGACCGTCGCTCCGGCAAACGCTGGGGCGACGCCGTCCGCGACTCAGGCAACGCGATCGCTTTTACTGGGTTTTATCACGATCGAGGAGGGCCTCAAATTTCAAGCGTATTGGGTGGCGGCCGACAAATCCCGCGTGCCCGCGCTCGGGCCGGCGGCGCACGGCCAGGGCGTGCCGGCCGTGAGCTCGGGTGAGCGGGCGAAGTTGATCGGCCTCGCCTCCTATGCGCGCAAGGCGCACTTCGTTTACAAGCAGGAAACGGGGCGTTACCTGATGTCCTCGGTCTCTGAGATTCCCAATTTCCTCAAGACGACACTCCCTGCGTGGAAGCGGCTTTTCGGTGTGGAACTGGACGCGGCGTCCGCCCTTTTGTTGAAGGGCACGCAGGAGATCACGATCGAGGCGACAGCCGGCACGATGAAGCGCGGCGGGCGCAGCGCAGGGGTCGAGTCGGCGCTCGATTTACGGTGGATTTTCAAGGCCGGCGAACGCCTGCTCACCGACGCCGAGGTGGCGCTGCTGACGGCGAAGAACACCACCCCGGTCATCCTGCCCAGCGTGGGCATCGTGAGCCTGCCAATGGACCGCCTTGCGGCGGTGAAGGCCTGGCAGCGTGGCACGGTCGAGACAAACGGCGAGGGCGCGCTCGCGCCATATATGATTTTCTCCCTTTTCAACGACGCCCGCTTCAAGGTCACGCTCTCGCCAGAGCTGGCGGCGTGGCGGGAAACGGTGCTGGCGGGTCCGAAACACGCGCCGGAGTTGCCCGAGCGCCTGCGTCCGTATCAGCGCCGCGGTGTCGAGTGGTTGCACCATCTTTGCGAGAATAGTTGCCATGGTCTGCTTGCGGACGAGATGGGTTTGGGCAAGACGCTCCAGGTCATCACGCTACTCGCCACGCGGCGTATTGACGATCTCCCTACGCTCATCGTCTGCCCGGCCAGTGTGGTGCCGGTTTGGCAGGAGGAGATACAGCGGTTTCACCCCGAGCTGGTGGTGGACGTGTTGAAGACCGGGCACGATTTCTCGTCGCGCCCCGCGCCTTGCATCTGGCTTTCGAGCTACACGCAATTGCGCAAGCACCGTGCGCACCTGGAAAAACACCGCTTCGGCTACGCGGTGCTCGACGAAGGCCAGTTCATCAAGAACCCCGACGCGAAGGTCACGCAAACCTGCTTCGCGATTCAGGCGGCGCACCGCATCGTCTTGAGCGGCACGCCGCTGGAGAACCGGCAGCTCGATCTGTGGTCCATTTTCCGCTACCTGCTTCCCGGACTGCTCGGTTCGCGGGCGGCTTTCGAGTCGGCGATTATCGCGGATCGGACGGGGACACTGTCCCGGCTGCGGGCGCAGCTTGCACCGTTCATGCTGCGCCGCACCAAGACCGAGGTTGCGACGGAGCTGCCCCCCAAGGTGGAGATGGAGCTCATCTGCCCGTTGACCGATGTGCAGCGAGGGGAATATGCCCGCATTTGCAACGAGGGTCTCTCTCGCCTCGGCGATGACGTCGGCACTGCGATGCGCGAAAAGAGCTTCGGTTTTCTGGCACTGCTCACGCGTCTGCGCCAGGTTTGCTGCGATCCCGACATGTTGCCTTGGCGCAAGTCTCCGCTGTCGGACTCGGGCAAGATCACTCTCCTCGTGGAAAAACTCACCGAGATCGTGGCGAGCAAGCACAAGGTCGTGATTTTCTCGCAGTTCGTGATGTTGCTCGACCGCGTCAAAGAGGCCCTCACGCAGCAGTTCCCCGAGCTGCCGCGTTATGAACTCACCGGCATGACCTTGGACCGCCTCAAACCCGTGCAATCCTTCCAGGCCGCCGAAGGCGCGGCGGTGATGCTTGTCTCGCTTAAGGCTGCCGGCACCGGCATCACCCTGCACGCGGCGGACTACGTTTTCCTGCTCGACCCGTGGTGGAACCCGGCGGTCGAGGCCCAGGCGGTGGACCGGGTGCACCGGCTCGGCCAAAAGAGCACCGTATTCGTCTACCGCATGGTCACGGCCGGCACGATCGAGGAGCGTATCGAGGCACTCAAGGCCTCGAAGAAAAACCTCTTCAATCAGGTTATGGACGGCCACGGCGGCGACTTCGACCTAAGCCAGCATTTCGTGTCGCTGCGGGAGCTGGTGCAACTGACCGGTGCGCAGGAAGAAGCCGAGACCACGGGTTGAATGACTCATCTCGACGGCCAGACTCGTCAGAAAAGCGATTGTAACGATTTCATTGCGGCCGATCTTCGTTTTTTCCTCAAAATCACGAGAAGATGGCAAAAAACAGGTCTATTTCACCTATTCGCAACAAATGAGTCATCTGTTCGCAACATTGTGCTGTGACAGTGAAGTCCTATGAAAACGGTCTTAGGAGCGGTTTCGCTCATCATCAGTCAGCCCGTCCCATGATCAAAACTTCCCTTAAAACGCCTGTGTTGCTTGGCACCCTCGTTATCGGTGCGGGCTCTTTTGCCTGCGCCCAAGATAGCCGCGCTCTTTCAACGCCGGTCCTAACCTTGCTTCGGTGGCCTCCATTGGAAATGACCTCTGCGACGCCCGAGACCTCCATTTGAATTCTTCGCCGAGTTTTGACCGTAACCTTTTTGTCACGCAACTGACCTGCGCCCAGCAGGTCGGTTGAAAACCAATTTCAGCCTCTAACCAAAATCCACTCCATGCGCTCCCTCCTCGCCCTTGCCGCCCTCGCCGCGGTGACCGCCCTCCCTGCCCAGGCCCAAAAGCTTGTCATCAAAGGCTCCGACACGCTCGGTGCAAAACTCGTGCCCATGCTGGCCGAGGAATACAAGGCCGCCAACCCTGGCGTCTCCTTCGAAATCGCCGCCGAGGGCTCCACCACGGGCATCACCGCGATCATTGATGGCACTGCCCAGATCGGCATGTCTTCCCGCCATGCCAAGCCCACCGAACTCTCGGGTGGCGCCGCCAAGGGTGTTACGCTCAAGGACACCGTCGTCTGCTTCGACGGCATGGCCGTGATCGTGAACATAAACAACCCCCTCAAGGACCTCACCAAGCGCCAGGTTGAGCAGATTTTCACTGGTGATGTCACCGATTGGTCCGCCATCGGAGGCAACCCCGGCACTATCTCCATCTACACTCGCAACACATCGTCCGGCACCTACTCGGATTGGAAGGACCTCGCGATGAAGAAGCGCGATTACGCCCCTTCCTCCCAGAAGATGGCGGGCAACGAGCAGATCGCCGCCGAGGTTGCCAAGAACCC
>JAIYBI010000040.1 GCA_027488595.1 Opitutaceae bacterium
AAAGCGGGGCCTGATTGTAATATTTCTTCTCAAGAAACTTACGGGTTCCGGCCGGGGCATCGGCATCGACACGGGTGAGCTCATCCGCCCCGGTTTTGGCAATAGCCGCCGCGCTGATGGTGCGTTCACTGCGTTCCGGATGTCCCTTGGCGTCGAGCCGGGAGTCGTAGACGGTGACGAGCACCTTGTCCTTCTCGCTGAGCGTCGGGGTGATGTGTGGCTGGGAATACGTCAGAAAGATGCCCAAGCTGAAACAGGCAGCCATGCCGACCAAGCCGGCGATGAGAAAGCGCAAGGCATGAAACCGATCAATGAAGATGCCGAGAAACGGGAATATGACGAGTTGGATGAGGAAGGTCCACGCGCGGATGTCGCCGAGTTCGTTGGGAAACAGGTTCAACGCAGTCATGGTCTCGCCCTTGGGCGCGGCCTTGAAATAGAGGATGCCGAAACTGTAAAAGGGGACGATGGCCGCCCAGTAAAACAGGGAGGTTAGGTAGATTTTCCAATAAAACCCATGGGAGAAACAAAGCTTGGAATAGCTCTTCACAAACGCCACCGGCCCGAGGCGCTTGGTTTCGGCGGGCGGCGGGTAGGTGCCCTCGCGCACCCGCCAGATCAACAACAGAAAGGAAAACGCGTAAAACAGGGTGCAGGTGATATAAATATACTCGATGTGGGTATCCACATGCGGGAAGAGCAGTTTATTGAACAAAAATCCGGAGATCGCCCCGACCGCGCGGTAACCGCCGATAAACTTTCCCATCACCTCCTTGGGGATGATGTCGGCGATCAGGTATTGATAGACGGGCAGCGTGTAGTTGTTGAAAAAGAAAAACCCGGCCGCGCACACGATGATCACGGAAATACCCACCGCGTTCATCGTGACCCCGGCGGCAAACGGCGAGATCAGGCCATGCAACACCTGGCTGATCGGCTCGGCGTAGCCGAGGGAGATCAAACACACACTGATCGGCAAAATACTAAAGAGCAGGAACGGACGCCGCCGACCCATGGGCCCGCGATGCCGGTCACTCTGGGCGCCGATGATCGGCAAGATGAGCAAAGTGAGGGCGGCCTGCATGGTGTCGCGGACCAGCCCGGTCAACGTGCTGCTGGCCCCCAAGCGTTCCAATTGAATGGGAATGATCGTCTGGAGCGACTCCATGATTTGGAGCGCGAGATCGGCCCAGAGCATCCAGAACAACACCGTGAGCAAGGCTCCGCGGGTATAAGTCAGGGAGCCCACCCGGTAAAGAACGCCCGATCCGGGGGCGCTTTCGAGGGTCGTTCCCGGGGGAGATGGATCAGGCGGGTTGGGCATGGAAAGGGAGGGAAGGAACTGAATAAGAAGAGGCCGGCGAACGGCAGGAGCGCGCAGAGGGGGGCGGCGGGCCGGGCGCGGACGGCGGGGCAGGGGCGGATCAGGGGGCGGTCTTCAGGCCGGCCTTGGCGGCGATCTCGGCGGGGGACAGGACGCGGTCGTAGATTTTGAGTTCGTCGAGGTCGCCGATGAGTTGTTTGACGGTGCCCTCGACGATTGAACCATCGGGCTGTTTGGTGCGCTCAACGACGGCACCGAGTTGCAAGTTGGGGGCGAGGCGGAGCGGGTTTGAAAGGGTGAGCACACCGGCCTCCTTGCCATCCACGTAGAAGTAAAGGGTGGTGTCGTCGGAGGTGAGTGCGACGTGGACCCAAGTCTGCTCAACGAGGGGAGCGAGGGTGGTGATCACGTTCCACTTGCCGTCGGTGCTGACGCCGAGACGGCCGGCGGTGTTGGTGCGGATGACGAAGCCTTTTGAGCCGCCGACGTCGAGGCAGGTGCCGTAGGGATCGGGTCGGCCGGCGACACGCAGCCAGAACTCGACGGTGAAGACGCCCTTGGTGGCCGGGAGCAGGTCGAAAGGGATGATGAGCTGGCCGGCGGGTTGGGCATCGAAGGAGGCGGCGGAGCCGGCGACGCCGGTGAGGGATTTTACGGCGCCGATGATTTCGGCGGGGCGTCCGGCGCGGCCAGTGGAGGAGAATTCGTTTTTCTCTGCGCGGTCGAAGGACCAGCGGGCGATGGGTTCCGTGGAAACGGGCGGTGCGGCGAGGACGGGAGTGGCGGCCAGGACCGCAGTAACGATTAGCGATTGGATTTTCATGATAAGCTTGAGGGTAGGGAAAGCGGGATAGTGAGAAGGAGGTGATCGGAGGCGCTGCCGGCGAGGAGTTCGCGGGGGACTTGGTCGAGCACGTAGTCGGAGCGGGCGTCGTCCCAGCGGCGGAGCGGGCGGGCGTCGAGCGGGATGGCGAGGCTGCGTTCTTCGCCGGCCGCGAGGGTGACACGGGCGAAGCCGCAGAGCTGGAGGCGGGGACGGCCGGGGCGGGGGTCGCGGACGTAGAGTTGCACGACCTCGTCGCCGGAGCGCGGGCCGGTATTGGCGAGCGTGACGTTGGCGGTGCGGGTGGCGGAGTCGAAGGCGAGGGCGCGGTAGGCGAAGGTGGTGTAGCTGAGGCCGTGACCGAAGGCGTAGAGCGGGGTGTCGGAAAAGTAGCGGTAGGTGCGGCCGTCCATGCCGTAGTCGGCGAAAGGCGGGAGATCGGCGGCGGAGCGGTAGAAGGTGACGGGCAGGCGGCCGGCGGGGTTGGTCTCTCCGACGATTGCCTCGGCGATGGCGTCGCCGCCGCGCTGGCCGTAATACCAGGCGAGCAGGACGGCGTTGGCTTGCGAAGGATCGAAGCTCAGGGCGCTGCCGGTGGTGAGGATGAGGGTGACGGGTTTGCCGAGGGCGGAGACGGCGGCGAGCAGGGCGCGTTGGGGCGCGGGCAGGTCTAGGGTGGTGCGGTCGCCGGAAACGAAGCCTTCGCAGGAGAAGGGGTTCTCCTCGCCTTCGAGGTCGGGGGTGATGCCGAGGCAGAGCACAACGTGGTCGGCGGAGCGGGCGGCGGCGAGGGCGCGGTCGAAGTCGGAGAGCGGGTGGGGGACGCGCCAGCCGAGGCGGGCTTTGGCGGTGAACTGGGTTTGGGTCAGCTCGAGGCGGAGTGATACGGAGACGCCGGCGGTGAACGCGGTAGTGACGGTGCGGATACGGTAGGGGGCGTCAGTCCATTCGTCGAGGACGAGGCGGCCGTCGAGCCAGAGGCGGGCGCCGCCGACGAGGGTGAGGTCGAGCAGGTAGTCGCCGGTGACGGGCGGGACGAGCACGGCGGTCCAGCGGGCGGAGGTGTCGCGCACGGCGATGTGCGGCTGGGGGTGGTAGTAGTCCCAATCGAGGTCGAGCTGCGGGTCGGTGCGGGCGTGGGTGGCGGGGCCGGAGAGATCGCGGTTGGCCCAGAATTCGCCGAGGACGCCGGGGGTGGAGCGGGTGGCGTCGGTGAAGAGTTCGCCGGCGGCGAAGGAGAACTGGTTGGCGGGAAAACCGGGGGCGAGGGTGCAACCGGGCTCGTGGAGGACGGTGACGCCGTGGGCGGCGAATTTTTTGCGCAGGCCGGCGAGGAGGGTGACGGGGCGGGCGGGGGTGCCGGCGTAGTTGCCGAGGAGGGCGGATTTGTCGTCGGCGACGGGGCCGATGACGGCGACGGTGCGGAGACGGGAGGGGTCGAGGGGGAGCGTGCCGTCGTTTTTGAGGAGGACGAGGGATTGGCGGGCGGCCTCGAGGGCGAGGGCGTCGTGCGCTGGGGTGTCGTTGGCCTCGGGGGGGATGGAGGCGTAGGGGCCGCGCGGGGAGGCGTCGAAGTGGCCGAGGCGGAAACGAAGTGAGAGCAGGCGGCGGAGGGCGCGGTCGAGGTCGGCCTCGGTGCAGAGGCCGCGGGCGAGGGCCTCGGGGAGGGCGGCGTAAGTGGCGCCGGAGCAGAGATCGTTGCCGGCCTTTAGGCAGGTGGCGGCGGATTCGGCGGCGTCGCGGGTGAAGTGGTGGTGGGCGTGGACATCGTGCACGCAGTCCACGTCGCCGACCACGGCACCGGTGAAGCCCCAGCGGGTGCGAAGGATTTCGGTGAGGAGGCGGGCGTTGGCGGGGCCGGGGACGCCGTCTATGGCGTTGTAGACCGACATGAGGGACTGGGCGCCGCCCTCGGTGATGCCGGCCTCGAATGCGGGCAGATAGGTTTCCCAGAGATCGCGCGGCGAGGGGCGGGCGTCGAAGACGTGGCGGTCGGCCTCGGGGCCGCTGTGGACGGCGAAGTGTTTGACCGTGGCTACGGTTTTGAGGAAGAGCGGGTCGTCGCCTTGGAGACCGCGCACGAAGGCGACGCCGAAGCGGGCGGTGAGCAACGGGCACTCGCCGTAGGTCTCCTGGCCGCGGCCCCAGCGCGGGTCGCGGAAAATGTTAATGTTGGGCGACCAGAGGGTGAGGCCCTCGTAGATTTTGGTGGAGCCGTCGGTGGAGGTGCGGAGGGTGGCGTGGTATTTGGCGCGGGCCTCGGTGGAGACGACGGTGGCGATCTGGTGATGGAGGGCCGGGTTCCAGGTTGCGGCGAGGGCGATGGCTTGGGGGAAGACGGTGGCGATGCCGTTGCGCGCGACGCCGTGAAGGGCCTCGTTCCACCATTGGCAGGGAGGGATGCCGAGGCGCGGGGAGCCCTGGGTGTCCATGCCGAGCTGATCAACTTTTTCGGCGGGAGTGAGGCGCGAGAGGAGATCGTCGAGCCGGGCGGCGAGCGGGGCGTCGGGGTTGCGAAAGGGGAAACTCACGAGGGCGGTCGTTTGAAGGGCTGGATTTGTTAACCACAAGAAACGCTAAAAAACGCAAAACTCCGGTCACGACCGCGGTGAGTGGGCGGGCTGGACTGGATGGGGGCGGACCAGTTTTTTCGCGCTATCCCCCTGGATAAATGGCGGAACTCAGGGGGCGGGGGCGAAAAGCAAGTGGTCGAGACCGCCTTGGTAGGCGCGATCAGTGCCGCCGAAGCCGATCATGAGGGGCTTGGAGGGGGTGAAGTTATCCCAGGAGCCGTCGAGCGCGGTCTGGGCAGTGACGCCGTTGACGGTGAGGCGGGCGGTGTCGCCCTGAATGACGGCCTGCACGCGGTTCCATTTGCCGGTGACGATGGGGAGTTTGATGGAGCCGGCGGTCTTCATGTCGCCGGCGGCGTCTTTGCGCCACACGTTGAAACTGAGTTCGGAGCGGGAGACCCGGTAGCGGAATTCACAGAAGCCGTAGATGTAGACGGGAGTTTGGAACTCGGCGCCGGCGCCGGAGGGTTGGAGAGAGACGCTGATGGTGAAGTCCGGGGTGACGATTTGTTTGTCCAGTGGTTTGGCGGGAGCGGTCTGGGTGCCATCGAAGAAGAGGCCGGCACCGGGTTTGGCGGTGAGCCAGCCGGCGGCGGTGTAGTTGTTGCCGCCGATGGTGTCGGTGACGGTGAGTTCGCCGGCTTTTAGGTCGGTCTTGGCGGAACTCCAGTAGGCGACGGCGTTTCGGGGAATCGTCGGGGGTGGCAACGGCTCGGCGGAGGCCGGAGTGGGGCCGGCGAACGCGGAGGAAAAAGTCAGGAGGGGCAGGGCGAAGCAGAGTGCGAGGCGGGAGGACATGGCGGGGAAGGGAGGAGACCTGAAACGTGAGATCTGAGACGTGAGATCGGAGGGGGCGGATTAAAAATCCGAGATGACGAGTTCGGAGATGGAGCCGACGAAGGGGCGGGGGCCGACGAGGCCGATGCGGACCGATGTGGGGATCGAGACGGGTTTTAAGTCGGGTGGCAGGGCGCCGTCTTTGCGGGCGAGACCGACGGCGAGAGTGAGCTTGCCGTCTTTGTAAGTGGCCACGGCCTGATTCCAGACCTCGGCGCTGACGTCGGCGCGGATGATGAAATACTTTTTATCCGGCGGGCTGTTGACGATGAACTCGATGCTGCTGCGCTCGCGATTATAGCGGAGTTCGTAGATGCCGCCCAGCGTGACTACGGTCTGCAAGAGTTCGCCGGAGAGAGTCGGCATGAAGCGGACGCGGATGTGGACGGAGTTGAGGGGCTCAAGGTTCCGGTTGGTGCGGCCGGGCTCGGTTTGGGTGCCATCGAGCTTGACGACGGTCCGACCCTCGGAGGCGTCGTTTTCGATCGTTGCGCCATTTTGAAAATTGAGTGCGAGGCCCCCAACCAAGGCGGGGACGGTGGCGTAGCCGGAGGCACCGGAAGCCTTGGCGAAATCCCACGAGTGGAGGACGGCACCTTGAGCGAAGACGGAGGAGACGGCGGTGGTGAAGAGAGCCGCCAGGAGGGAGAGACGGAGGAGGTTCATGAGAAGGGGAAGGGGGAGGGAAAGGGGAGGGACCTGAGGGCGGAGAGCTGAAGGCGGAGGCCTGAGGCCTGAGACCTGAAACTTGAGACCTGAGGGGCGGAGGCGGAGACGAAAGAAAACGGCTTGGGGACCAGGGTCAGCTCCGCGCGGGATGAGAGATGTGGCTGTTTGCTGCGCCGCGTGGCCTACCACCAGCACCAAAGCGTGGGATTGGTGGCGAAGTTCTGATTACCGATGAGGCTGGCGACGTGGTAGTCGGCGTAGAGATAAAGGGCTTTGTTGCCCGGTTGGGAGACGCGGTAGGTGGTGGCGACATCGCCGGTGGTGGCGGGCGTGGCGGTGGGGTCCAGATCGAAATCGCCCACGCCAGCCAAGTCGTTGGTCTCGGCCGCGAGCACGGTGAGACTGGGGGAGGGCACGTTGGACATGAGCGCTCTCCAGCGGGTGGTGCCGGTTTTTCCCGGGGCGTTGCGCCAGATGTAGGGGTTGAAGGAATAATGAACGTAGTCGCCGTAGGGACTGTTTGCCGAGGTAACGCCGTCCGGGGGCACGGCGCTGGAAGAGAACCAAACCGGGCGCTGTTTCCACTGGTATTGGCCGCTGCCGTTGAACCCGGCCTTTTTCGTGAAGTAACGATCCAAGGATTCGTAGATCGGGAAACGAGGCGGGTTGCCGGCGGAGGGTGTGGTGTTAACTTCACCGGCCATGAAGGTGCCATTGTGAATCATGAACGGCATCGCGCCCTTGTTTTCCGAAACGTAGCCGGCGGCGGCCATGCCGATTTGGCGCAGGTTGGACAGGTCGGTGGTCATGCGGGCGGCGGAGCGCACGCGGCCCACGGTGGGGATGATGATTGCGGCGAGGATGCCGACGATCGCGATGACGGTGAGCAGCTCGATCAGGGTGAAGGCGGCGTGCGGGGCGCGTGAGCCGGAGGAGAGGCACGAGGGAGAGTGCATGGCGGGGGAAGGATTTAAACCGGGGAAGGGTGGGGAGGTTCGGATTTCCAAGGGGAACTTAAACACGGGCCGAAGGCTGCGGATAGGAGGGTGGGAAAGCCGGCTGCGGGGAGGGATAAAGAGGCCGAGGGATTTTGTTTAGGGAAACCGGTTTACCACCAGCGCCAGATGTTGGTTTGGTTGGCGGCGGTGAGAGCGGGTTCGCTCTGATCGCCGACGAGGCTGGCGACGTGCCCGTCGCAGAAAAGATAGAGGGCCCTGCCATCGCGGTTCACGCGGTAACCGGTTCCGACATCGCCGGTGGTGACGGGGGCGACGGTGGTGGTGAGGCCGAGGTTATTGGTCTCGCCGACGATCACGGTGCGGGCGGGAGAGTTGATGGCGGAGAAGCGCCCCTGCCAACGGGTGTTGTTGACGTAAGGATTAAACCCATAAGCCACCGGCCGGGTCTGCAAGTAGCCGGCGGGCGGAGTGAAACCGGGAAACTCCTCGGCGTAGTTGCTATACCACATGTTGCCGCGGCTTAGGTAATTGTAGATAGAGGAGGAATTGAACTTGGGACCCTTGCCGAAATAGCGATCCACTGCCTCCTGGAAAGTCCAGCGGTCCCCTCCACCTGGAGTGGCGGCGGTGCCGAAGATGGGGGTTTTGTTATTGGGGAGGAGGCCCTTGTTGTCGTTTACGTGAAGGGCGATGCCCTGGCCAATCTGGCGAAGGTTGGAGATGTCGCTCGTGGTCGAGGCACGTTTACGAACGGCACCCACGGTGGGGATGAGGATGGCGGCGAGGATGCCGATGATGGCGATGACGGTCAGCAGCTCGATCAGCGTGAAACCACGGCGAGCGGCGGAGAAACGAACGTGATGGCACGGACGGGAGTGCATTACGGGTAAGGACAAAACCGAGGGGGGGGTAGGTTTGTTCCTGTTAATTATAAAAACGGAAGGAGGCGGGAAGGCAAACGACAGAGTCGGAAAAGTTCGTCGGAGGGTGGATGATTGTGGGTGGTGAATCAGGCGGCGCGTTTGACGGCGCGGCGGCGGCGATAGAGGGCGAGGCCGATGGCACCAAGACCGGCGAGGGCGGCGTAGGTGGAGGGCTCGGGGATGACGGTGTAGGTGACGTAGAGCTCGGTGTTGTCGCCGCCGGTGACCGTGTCGCCGCGGGCGATGGCCCAGGTGCCGGTCACGGTGTTGGTGAACAAGGGTGTGATTACGGTGAAGGCGGTGGCGGAGAAGCTGGTGATTGCGGCGCCGGTATCGACGAAGAGGAACGCCTTGCTCACGTCGGGAACGAAGCCGTCGGCGTTTCCAGCGGCGTTGGAAGGATTAACGAGCGAGGCGAGGCTGACGGTGAAGCCGCCGCCGGTGGCCGTGATGTCAAGTGAGGTTGCGTTGAGCAGATCCCAGTTGGTGCCAGCGGTGCCGCCAGCGTTGTTGATCTCGAAGAGGTAGGTGCCGCCGTTGGCAAAGGTGGTGGCTCCCGCGCTCATGGTGCCGGGGCTGTTGCCGGGGGAGATTACTGCGCCGGTGCCCACGCTGAGGGCGACACCCGTCAGGTTAGTGCCGCCGACGGTGCCGCTGGTGAAGGTGAGCGGGGCGGTGAGATTGACGCTGGAGTTGTTCTTAAAGACGCCGCCGTTGACGATGATGTTGGCGGAGTTGTTGATGCTGCCCGTGCCGCTGAGTTCAAGGGTGCCGCCGGAAACGGTGGTGTTGCCGGAGTAGGTGTTGGTGCCGGACAGGACTTGAGTGGATGCGCCGGATTTAGTGAATGCCAAGGTTCCGGCGGGGCCGTTGGATAATGCACCTGAGAAATCTGCCGTTCCGCTGTTGGATATCACCGACAGAGTCACGTTTCCGGTGCCGGTCGAAATCATGCTGTTAAACACATTACCACCACCGGAGAGACTGCCAACGTTGCGGGAGGCATTCAAAAGATTTAATATGCCGCCCGACTGAACTGTAAGAGCCGCCGCGTTTGTTCCACTCGTCCCTTGATTGCCATTCAAGCCCAGTATCACGTTCGGACCAACGTTGATGTTTGCGCTCGAATAGGTCATCGCAGTTAGGAACATAAGACCATAAGTTCCGCCGGAGTAGGCAGTGGTCTGAAGGTCGAGGACGCCATTCTGGATTGTGCCTGGATTCGCCAGTAAGTTTTGCGTTTCGAGCGACCACTGTCCGGTCCCTTCGGCGGCAAGTGTGTTTCCGCCAGTAACGGTTTTACCATTGGAATTGAGATTAATGGTGCGGGTCCCGCCGTTGAGTTCAAGATTCGACCAGCCAAGTTTGATGCGCTGCGTGCCGCCGGTATTGAGTGTGCCGTTTAGCGAAACCGTCGGAACGAGCAGGGTGTTTCCTGTCGCTGTGCTGCTAAGTGTGGCGGTGTTGTTGAAGGTTAAGTTTCCGGTGCCGGTGGGGCCATCGTTCACGGTGCTTCCGGTGTTTGTGGAGCTTCCGCCAAAGGCCAGCGTGCCGGCATTTACGGTTACGCCCCCGTTGAAGGTGTTGGCTCCAGAAAGCGTCAGTGTGCCGTTTCCTGTTTTCGTTATGCCAAATGAACCCCCACTCACGATACCTCCGAGGGTCAAGTTGGTGGCGGCACTTGCTCCATTTGTTACGTTAAAGGTTGCGTTGCCGGTGAGCGTCGTCGCGCCGACGATTACGCTGCCAGTGCCGCTGGTCACTGCGGCGGTGGAAGTAGTCGAGAGAGTCTGACTTCCGATGGACAAGGTGCCAAAGGTGTAGGTCACACCCGCGCCGTTCGAGCTACGATCAGCGTTCAAGGCCGAGTTGGCGATCACGGTGATCGGATTGGCGGTGAAGACAGTGCTGCTGGCGAGGCGACCGTTCAGTGCACCACCGTTGAGAGTGATGGTTGAGGCGGGGGTGGCGCCAAGAGCGGAGCCAGAGCCGAGCTGGGTGGTGCCGGCGTTGAAGGACCAGTTGCCGACGTAGTCGCTGGCGCTGGCCAGGACGACGGTGCCGGGGCCGGAGACGGTGATTGTGTCGTCGGAGCCGTTGCCGCCGGATATGTCGTTGGCGCCGTTGCCGACGGTGAAGACATCGCCCGAGTTGACGGTAGCAAGGGTCACGGAATTGGCTCCGACTGCGGTGGAGACGGTGATCTTGCCGTTGCTGGCGTTGGTGCCGTCGGAGCGGAGGGTGGCGCCGTTGTTGGCGGTGATGGGCTGGTCGAGGGTGATGCCGCCGTTGAGTTCGAGCGTGCCGCCGTTAATGGTGGTGACGGAGGACCCGCTTGTGGCGAGGGCGGAGGCGTTTTGGATGCGGAGGACGCCGCCATCGACTTGAGTTGTGGCGCTCGCGCTGCGATTGGAGCCTGATGCCGCGGCGGAAAGAGTTACGGTGCCGGAGCCGGATTTGACGAGATTGTTGGTCGAGGTGGTGGCAGCGATGCCGCCACTCAGGGTGAAATTGCCAGTGCCGCCGATGCTCGTGCCGGGGGAAATGGTTACGACGCCAGCGTAAGTTCCGGCAGTTGAGCTAGAGTTAACGAGAGAGCCGCCGCTGCCGCTGCCGGTGCCGTTGAGGGCGAGGGCGTTGGTGGCGGTCATAGTCGTTCCGTTGAGGTCGAGCACGGCGCCGGTGTTGACGGTGACTGAACTCGAGTTTGCTCCGAGGGCGTTGACGCTACCGACCTTGATGGTTCCGGCGCTAATGGTGGTGTTGCCGGTGAAGCTGTTGTCTCCACTCAAAGTGAGGGAGTTTGCGCCCAGCTTAACCAGGCCGCGACTTCCGGCTTGGTTGGTGGCGTGGGTAAAATCGCCGGCGCTGGTGTCTACGCCGGCGCGGGCGGTGGCGTTCAGGATAAAGCCTGTGAGCGTGTTGTTGATCAGACCGTCCAAGTCTGTTGACGAAAAGCCTGCGCCGCCAACGCCGAGGCCGACAACAGTGCCTGCGCCGGCGTTAACTGTCGTGCCGGAAGACTTGGCGGACGTAGTGGCGAAGATAAGAGTGCCCCCGGTCAAGGTGGTGGCACCGGTGTAGGTGTTGGTGCCGCTTAGGGTTTGTGTGCCCGCGCCGGTTTTAGTGAGAGCGATTCTTCCTACACCACCTGTTTCTGTAATGTTACCGCTAAAGGTTGCGCCATTGCCGTTGTTAATGGTCAGCGTTCCGGTGGTTACGTTTCCAGTTGTATTAGATGCACTCACGGAGCCGCCGCCGGAGAGCGAAAAAACCTCGGCGTTACGCATGACCGACGCGCCACCGCTGATGCCGTCTCCCATTTGAAGAATGCCGCCGCCCCGGCTTACCGGCGCGTTTAATGTGAGCGAGGGCGCGTTTGTGCCGGTTCCGAACAGGCTTCCGCCACCGCTGCTCCAAGCCACGCCGTCTTGCAGTTCCAGCGCTAGATTTCCCGCGAAACTCACTGCTGTTTGGTTGCGCGCAATTGAGGGTGTGAGCGCTGTGCCCGTCGCAGTTGCGAGGACTAGCGAACCATTCTGCACGGTGGCGTTTCCTCCTCCTGTGATTTGATTGAAGCGTAACACTTCAGACCCCGAACCGTAGTTCGCACTCGCGCGCCCCAAAGTCATGGTGCGGCTTGCGCCGCCCAAGTCAACGGTGCCCGCAAGTTCAACCGACCCCGTGTTGGCCGCCACGGTGATATTGCCGGCAATATTGATCGTTGAAGCGGCAATGGTGGTTCGCGTTCCGGATGCACCGTTGAGCGTAACACCATTATTGAGGGTTAGGGGGCCGGTGCCGAATGCGCCGCTTCTGATAATGCCACCACTGGATATCGAGTTGACGTTTGCCACGACAGTCCCGCCGCTGATCGTCGTTCCACCTGAATAAACATTTCCAAAGGTTGTTGCTGTGATGGACCCGGTGGCGGTTGCCGCAGCTGAAATCGTGACGCTGGTATTCGGGGTAATCGCCGTAATGAAAGAACCAGCTGGTATGCCGGTGCCGCTAATCCCCATACCAATGAATAACCCACTGGTGTCGGCCATTGTAACCGTTGTGGAAGTCGAGGTGGTGCCCGAGGAGGTTTTGGTGAAACTAGGGGCAAGTGTAGTGATGCCAGTGCCGGTGTTGTTTACCGTGATTGCGACGTTGCCGCCGCTGCCGCCGTTGCTTATGGCCCGGTTTAGCGTGATACCGCCCGTGCTGCTCGAAGCTACGGTGACAGTTTGAGTGCCGCTCGCGGCCGCTCCGGTGACCTCGCCGATAGTCAGCAGGCCTGTGCTGGTGTTGCTGAAGTTGAACGCAGTTCGGGACGAGTTAAAGGTGAGTGGCGTGCTGAGGTTGCTCGCAGCGGTGGAGGATGCGAAGACGCCCGACTGGGAGCCGGTGCCTCCGATCGTAAGGGAGGTGCCGCCGGAGAGCGTCGTGGCGACGTTGGTCCCAAAGCTAAAGCTGCTGGCGGACTGCGTCCCGGTCATCGTGATGGTTCCGGTCGCGCCACCGTTCACAAACAAATCATCGCCCGAGGTCGGGGAGGCGATGAACGTGCCTGAGGTGGCACCGGTGATGTCCGTGTTCCAGAAGTTATTGGAGCCGTTCCAAGCGCCTGCGATGTTGGTGAAGCCGGCGGCGTTGTTGGTGTCCCAGTAGTAGTTGGTCGCGAAGGCGGAAGGCGCTGAGATGGCAATCAGCGACATGGCGGCAAGCAGATTGGCGGACGCCTTGTAACGAGAAAGTGAATACGAGACTTGGGGGGCGGCGGCGCGGGATTTCATGGCTGTTGAGCGGAGGGGGTATTCGTGACGGGGAAAGGGGGTGTCTTTAGAGAGAGTGATGATCGTCGGATTGCCGCAATTTCCAAGGACGAATTTAGTTTATTTGCGCAAAAAATAGCAAATTAATGCCCCGTTGCGGACGGCGACGTAGAAGCGTGGTGCGCGATTTGTTTTTCGGGGCAGTGGGGGTGAACTGAGAGTGACCGGGGGAGGGGGGAGCCTGTAGACATCGGGTTTATGTTTCTAAAAGGGGGCAACTGGGACGGGGCGCATGGCTTTCCTCGCGAGGGGGGCGCAAAAAAGCCGGGGTCCGATTTCGGACCCCGGCTTGGCGGGTTAGGATGAGG
>JAIYBI010000557.1 GCA_027488595.1 Opitutaceae bacterium
CGCCCTGAACGAGGGTGCGAACACCGGTGATATGTTGGTTACTGCGCAGGACACCACCACCACGACCTACACGGGCACCGTCACCCGCGCCGCCGCAACCGTCCCGAGCGTGCTCACTCTCGGCGACCTCATGTTCACCGCCATGAACGCCGATGAAGACGGCTTCGCAATGGTCGCATTGAAGGACATCCCGGCCAACACCACGGTCTACTTCACCGATAACGAGTGGCAGGAAACTCCCGTGGGATCAGGGACATACGCGTTCAACGCCGGCGAGGGTTATTTTCAGTGGGTAACGGGCGCATCCGTAATTTCTGCGGGCACCGTAATACGCTTCAGCGCAGTCGATAGCACGACTCTCTTGAGCGCATCGGTGGGCACCTTTAGCCGCGCGACCGTAACCGGCAACACCAACTGGGGCCTCTCTACTGGCGCAGAAACGATCTACGCTTACGTCGCCGACTCAGTAACGTCTACCCCCACGTTCCTATCGGCCATCTGCAACCAGAGCTACTCCACAACTAACAACACCACTGGAGTTCTCACCAATACCGGCCTCAGCGTCGGTAATGGCGCGCTGCAGACTGGATACTCGAACGGAAGCGACTTCGCCGAATTCAACGCGTCCCGCTCCAACCAATCCACCTACGCCGCCTACCTGCCCATCATTTCAAACGTCACTAACTGGACGGTGGATATTCTGGACGGCACGTTCACGACAACCGTTCCCAACACCACCGCATTCACCCTCTCCGGCGCGCCCGTGACTCCAACCGTTAACCTCTCGGTTTCCGCCAACGCCGGCTCCGAAGCAGGCCTCACCGCCATCACCGTGACCGCCACCGCAAGCGCTTCCGTCACCGGCGACCAGACCGTTAGCCTCGTCGTCACCGGCACGGGCATCACTGCCGGCGACTACACCCTGTCTAACGCGACGATCACGATCCCAGGCGGAACCACCACCGGAACCGTTACCTTCACCGTTCAGAACGACACCCTGCTCGAAGGCACCGAGACCGCCACCCTGACGATCTCCTCGCCCTCCGCAGGCATCCTCCTCGGCGCGACGACCAGTCAGAACGTGGCCATCACCGACAACGACGCCTCCATCGACCTCTCCAAATACATCCGCGTCGGCCGCTACGACCTGCCCGAGCCCACCCGCACCACCGCTCCGTCCGGCAACCTGCTGTGCTCAGAGGCCTCCGGCGTAACCTACAACTGGGATACCAACACCCTCTTCATCGTGGACGACGAAGGCACCGCAATCACCGAGGTCACCAAGACAGGCGCGCTTGTGGGCACCATGACCATCCCCGCAGGGAACGGAACCACCGACTTCTACGACACCGAAGGCATTACCTACATAGGCGGCGGCCAGTTCGTCCTGGTCTCGGAGCGCAATCGTCAGGCCGTTAAATTCACTTACGCCGCCGGCACCACCTTGGATCGCGCAACCGCGCAGACCGTCACGCTTGGCACCACGATCGGCAACATCGGTCTCGAAGGTGCCTCTTACGATCCGCTAACCGCCGGCTTCATCTTCGTAAAGGAATCGGGTCCGCAGGGCATTTTCCAGACCACGATTGATTTCGCCGCCGGCACGGCCTCCAACGGCTCTCCCTCCACGGTGAACTCCATCAACCTGTTCACGCCCTCCCTTGCCGGCCTCGAGGACATGTCCGACGTGTTTGCCTTCTCCAACATCCCGTCCCTCACCGGGCAACCTCAAGAAAGCCACCTTCTCATCCTCAGCCAGGAGTCCGGCCTCGTCCGCAACGTGGACCGTGCCGGCAACATCCTCAGCACGCTCACCCTCGTCGCCGACGCCGACAACCCCTTGACCATCCAGAATCAGACGCACGAGGGCATCACCATGGATCGCGATGGCTTCATCTACGTGGTCAGTGAGAGCGGCGGCGGCGACCCGGCTCATCCCCAGCTTTGGGTTTACGCGCCGTCCACGGTGACCAACGCCGCCCCCACCGCGCTTTCCCTGAGCACGGCGACCACCACGATCCCGGAGAACACTTCCACCGCCTCTGCGACGAAAATGGCCATCCTCGTGGTGACCGACGCCGACGGAGTTGGAACCAACACCCTGTCGGTGAGCGGCGCCGATGCCGCGTCATTCGAGATCATAGGCAGCGGCCTCTACCTCAAGGCCGGCACCAGCCTGAGCTTCGCCACCAAGCCGAGCTACAGCGTGACCGTGAACGTTGAAGACACCGCAGTCGGCGCCACGCCAGACGCCTCCGCCAACTTCACCCTCAACCTCACCGCCGTGGGTGGCGGCTCAAGTTTCATCCGCATCACCGAGGTCTCGCCCTGGAGCAGCACCGCTGCCAACAGTCCGCTTGCAGCCGATTGGTTCGAGCTCACCAACACCGGCACTGTCGCCGTTGATATCACCGGTTGGAAGATCGACGACGACTCCGCGTCCTTTGCCAGCGGCACCGCGCTCAGTGGCGTCACTTCCATCGCGCCTGGCGAGTCGGTCGTCTTCGTCGAGGGCCAAACGAAAGTCGCCGACTTCATCACGCACTGGTTTGGCGGGGTTCCTCCCTCGGGCCTGAAAGTCGGCTACTACAGTGGACCCGGCCTGGGCGCCGGCGGCGACGCGGTTTACATCTTCGACTCCGCCACCAACGTCGTGGCGAACGTCACCGTCGGCGCGTCCAGCGCATCCGCGCCTTTCCGGACCTTCGACAACACCGCCGGCCTGAACAACGCCACGATCACGCAGCTCAGCGCCCTCGGCACCAACGGCGCGTTCACGCCGGTCACCAGCATCAACGAGATCGGCTCGCCCGGCAGCGCCACGCTGGCGACCGCCGTGCTCGTCTCCATCGTCGCCACCGACGCCACCGCAGCGGAAACGGGCTCCGATACCGGCACCTTCCGCATCACCCGCACTGGCAGCACCACCCTCGCCTTGGATGTCGTCATCAGCATCGCCACCGGTGCCGGCCACGCCACCAGCGCCGACTACACGCCCTCGCTCGCTTCGACCGTGACCATCCCGGCCGGTGAATCCTTCGTGGACGTCACGATCACCCCGGTGGATGACGGTCTCGAGGAACTCGCCGAAACCGTCACCCTCACCCTCGGCGACACCGGCAGCTACGACGTGGGCTCGCCCGCCAGCGCGACCATCACCATCGCGGCAAGTTTCACCCCGGTGCAGAATTGGCGGCAGACCTTCTTCAACACCAC
>JAIYBI010000139.1 GCA_027488595.1 Opitutaceae bacterium
CTCTCGATCAACAAGTGGTTCAACATTGGCGCCAACGGCGGCTCCATCTCCAACGGCACCATCGCCCGCAACACCTCCAACAACGCCACCTTCGCCTGGCAGGCGGGCAGCGTCTCCGCTTCGATCACCGAAGCCGGCGGCGGCATCGTGAGCATCAATAAGACCGGCAACGGCACCCTTACGGTCTCGGGTAACAACGCCTACTCCGGCACCACAACCGTCGCCGCTGGCACCCTCTACGTGAACGGCAGCCACACCGGCGGCGGCAACTACTCCGTCACCGGCACCCTCGGTGGAAACGGCACCCTCACCCCTGCCGCCACGTCCAGCCTCACCATTAACAGCGGTGGCGTGATCGCCCCCGGCGCTTCGGGCGGCCAGGTCGGCACCCTTACCCTTGATGGGGTCAACGCCAGCGGCAACCTGGCCACCTTGGCCAGCGGCGCGAAGCTCGCGTTCGATCTCGATGGCACTCTCACCACGAGCGACAGACTGACTGTCGCCAACGGTGCCGCCGGTGATCTTGTCTTCAACGGCAACGTCATTGATTTCAACCCCGTTGGTGTTCTCTCGAATAATCAGGCCTTCACACTCGCCAGTGCCTCTGCCGCCGACAACTACACCGGACTCACGCTCGACGGCTCAAACAAGATTACGGACGGGTTGAGCATCGGCACCGGCCTGACCGGTTTTGGTCCCAGCTATCTATCCCTAGTCGGATCGAACATCGTCCTTACCCTCGTCACCGACGCTCCGGCCAACGCCCTTCTCGCCTTCCGCACGGCAAACAGCCTCTCATCCGATGGCTCGCAAGACCTTCTCGCACCCGCTGGAGACGGCGTGAGCAACCTCCTCAAATACGCCTTCAACATGATCGGCGCCGACGTCGGTCAGGCAGCCACCTTGTCCACCCCTAATTCCTCCGTGCTCGCACCCGCCGGATCGGCCGGCCTGCCGCTCATCGGAGTCGAAAGCGGCACGGGTAAACTCACCCTGACCTACATCCGCCGCAAAGCCTCGGCTTCTCCCGCCCCCGGCATCAGTTACGCAGTCCAGTTCAACAGCGATCTCGCCGTGCCCGCCGGTTGGGTCGTCAACCCGTCCGCCACCGAAAGCGTAACTTCCCTCGACTCCACCTTTGAACGCGTGCTCGTCACCGACAGTGTCACCGGAGCGTCCAAACGTTTTACCCGTGTGCAGGTGACTGCACTCGCTCCGTAAAACACATTTCCCTGGCCCGGATGAGGGGAAGCTCGATCGCAGCTCATCGCTCGTTTCGGCCCTCTCACCGAGCCAGATCAATTCACGTCAGATAAAACTCTGACGTAATCCACCCTCGTCACCGTTCCTTCCTGTGGCGAGAGCGTGCGTCCGAACACGGTCCCGCAACATTCCCTCCACTGAAGCGTCGGTGACTCTACGAGACGCATCGCTCAGTGCGTCTCTGACCGATAACGGCCACCAGTTTAACCGCCTCCAATTTGGAACGGGAAGCCGCATTAGCGGTTCCGCTCCCGGCCGCCCCGGCGGTCCGAACCAATACATCCCGCCCGAATAGCTGCCACGAAGCCGGCGCCGCCCGCGATGGCACCCTGCTATCTGTCTGTTATCCGCGTTCATCCGTGTCATCCGCGGTTTCCAATGCCGTCTTCAGAATTAATATTTTTATAATTTGCGGAAATTTGCGGAAAATCACTTTGCAAACACTCCGCCTCTAGGTTGGCGTCAGCAAGTTGCTTAACGGCTCCCACCCACACCGTCCCGCCGTTTTCATCGCCCCCTTTTTACCCCATGTTTTCCCTTCGCCTGAGCCGTTTCGTTCTCGCGGGCCTCGTCCCGCTCCTCGTTTCCGCCGCCAACCGCCCTTGGACCGGCTCATCGAGCGCCGACTTCGAGCTCCCCGCCAACTGGAGCGGCGCCACCGCGCCCGTCAGTGACCTCTTCACCGACATCGCCGTCTTCAGCGGCAACACCACCGCCAACCTTCCCCAACTCACCGCCAACCGCAGCCTCACCGGCCTCTCGTTCACCACTCCCTCCGGCGGCTGGTCTCTCAGCGGCAACGCCACCACCGCCCCCGTCCTCACCCTCGGCGCCTCCGGCCTTTCCACCGCCGGCCAGACTTCGGGCAACACCACCGTCTCCGCCCACCTCGCCCTCGGCGCCGGCCAGACGTGGTCCGCGGGCACCGGCGGCACTTTGCTCGTCACCGGCAACGTCACCTGCGCCACCGGTCTCCCTCTCACTATCAACAGCGCCGGCAATCTCGGCACCGTCGTCCTCAGCCCTTCCGCCGGCAACTCCATCAACCTCACCGGCAGCAGCAGCACCGCCATGTTCCTGCAGGTCCGCACCGGCGGCGTGCTCGCCCTCGGCGGCGACGGCATCACCGCCCCCGCCACCTCGAGCGTCAACACCATCACCAACAACGGCTCCTACGGCTCCCTCGCCATCACCGGCAACGGCTCCGTTCGCGTAAACTCCGGCACCTGGAATTTAGGCGACTTCGGCCGCAACGGTTCCGCCGACTTCTTCTCCGGCTCTCTCGACGCCCGCGGCGGCGTCCTCTCGTTCAACGGCGCGCGTTTCCTCGGCGCGGGCAACCTCACCCTCAACGGCGGCACCGTCCGCGTCACCAACATCGGCTCCATCTACACCAACGGCGGCAAGTTCGCCCTCGGCTCCGGCGGCACCACGGGCAACGCCACCCTCACGCTCAACTCCGGTCTGCTCGATCTCGCCCAGGCCAACGGCAGCGTCGGCGGCGGCAACTCCCTCGGCATAGCCATCAGCACCCGCGCCCTCCAACTCGGCGGCGTTTTCCAAAACGGCCTCACCGTGGGCGGCGGCACCAACGGCGGCAACACCACTTCCTTCAACATCGGCCACGCCGGCCTCACCAGTGCCAACAGCGGCGCGAATCTCACCTTCACCGCCGTCTCCAACATTCTCGCCTCCTACACTCTTTCGGGCGGCACTTTCCTTAGCTCCGGCCCCGTCATGGGCACTCCTCCCGCCTCCCCCGGCACCAACGGCTCCACCGGCACCCCGCCCAACGCCGTCGTCAATCCGGGCACGGGCAACATCCGCAACTTCAACTTCACCGGCGGCACCCTCGCCATCGGCACCTACACCGCCGCCAACCTGGGCTACGCCTCCGCCACCGGTCTCGCCGGCGGCCCGCCCCACGCCGACCCCGCCGCCAACTCCGTCGGCCTCGGCACGCTCTTCAACCACGGCGGCATCCTCGCTCCCGGCGGTATCGGCACCGCCGGCCGCACGTCCTTGACCGGCAACTACACCGTCGCCTCGCCTTCCGCCGTCTTCGCGGTGGACCTCGGCGGACTCACCCCCGCCTCCGCTTTCCAACACTCCGCTCCGTCCGCCTTCCACGATGTGCTCGCCGTCTCCGGCGACACCGCCCTCACGGGCAATCTCACCATCTCCCTCCTCTCCGGTTACGTCCCCGCCCTCGGCGATTCGTTCACCGTCCTCACCTCCAGCGGCACCCTCTCCGGCGCGTTCGCCAACGTGCCTTTCGGCGGCTCTCTTCTCGCGAGCGATGGCCTAACCGTCTTCAGCGTCACCCAGACGGGCAACTCCGTGCAACTGACGCGCATCCTCGTCGTCCCGCCCGCCATCACGTCTTCCCCCGCCTCCCTCTCCGTCGCCACCGGCGCCCCCGCCACGTTCTCCGTCACCGCCACCGGCACCGCCGTCACGTATCAGTGGCGCAAGGACGGCGTCGCCATCCCCTCCGCCACCTCGGCCACCTACTCGATTCCCGCCGCCCTGTCCGCCAGCGCCGGTCTCTACGATGTCGTCGTCTCCAACACCGCCGGCTCCGCCACCAGCGCCCCCGCCCGCCTCGCCGTCGCCTCCCCTTGGTCCTCCCCCGCCGCCTTCATCTACAATCTCAATTCCGCCGCCCCCGCCGCCAACGGCTCCGTGCCCGACGCCACCGGCCGCACCTCCGGCACGCTCATCGGCACGCCTTCACCCGCCTTCATCTCCGGCCCCAACGCCTCCTCCGGCAACGCCTGGGACTTCACCGGCAGCAGCGCCTTCCTCCGCGTCTCTTCCAACCCTGTCGTTCAATCCCTCGGCGACATCACCGCCACCCGCGGTCTCTCCGTCGCCTTCTGGATCAACTACACGTGGCTGAGCTCCGCCCAAAACAATCTCCGCATCCTCGGCCTCACCAATTGCGTTGATGTCCTCACCGCCGACTCCCACGGCGACGGCATCCTGAACTTCCGTTTCGGCAACGACGTCAACATCCCCCAGATCACCCTCTCCTCCCCGCGCGTGCTCGACGGCACCTGGCACCACGTCGTCGCGACTCTCGATTTCACCCGCGCCTCCGCCAACGCCAGACTCTACCTCGACGGCGCGCTCGTCGTCACCCAGTCCCAGCCTTTCCAGGCCAGCTTCACCGGCGGCACGTCCAACTTCATCCTCGGCGCACGCAACACCAGCACGTCCTCCGCCAACAATCCTCTCCGCGGCTCACTCGACCAGTTCGCCGTCTTCACCCGCGCCCTCGACGCCGCCGAGATTTCGCAACTCTTCTCCGCCGCCTCCGTCGCCAACTTCGCGCCTTCCGTCACCGCCGCCGCCAGCGCCGCCACCGTCGTCTCGCCCGCCCTCCAGACTACCCTCGTCGCCACCGCCACCGACGACGCCCAACCCGCTCCCGCTTCCCTCACCTACGCTTGGTCCAGGGTCAGCGGCCCCGGCACCGTCACGTTCGCCTCGGCGTCATCCCTCGTCTCCGACGCCACGTTCTCCGCCCTCGGCACCTACGTGCTGCGCTTCACCGCCTCCGATGGCGCGCTGAGTTCTTCCGCCGACCTCACCGTCAACGTCGTCGCCAACGCCGCCCCTGTCGTCTTCGCCTCCACGCCCACTCCTCTCGTCGGCCCCGCTCCCGCCGCCATCACGCTCGACGGTGCCGCCACCGACGATGGTCTGCCGTCCGCCTCGCCGCTCACCTTCCTCTGGTCCCAGCTATCAGGCCCCGGCACCGCCACCTTCGCCAACGCCTCCGCCGCCACCACGTCCGTCACCGTGCCCCCCGCCGTCACCGGCACCTACGTCTTCCAACTCGCCGCCTCCGACGGGGCCCTCTCCGGCAACACTTCGGTCTCCGTCACCGTCTCCGCCAACCTCGCCCCGGTCGTCCAGGCCGCTTCAACCCAGCCGCTCTTCGCCTGGTCGTCCGGCGGTGCCAACTCCACCACCGTCTCCGCCGTCGCCTCCGACTACGGCCTGCCCGCCTCGCCCGGCGCGCTTTCCTACGCGTGGTCTCTCGTCAGCGGTCCCGGCACCGCCACCTTCGCCACTCCCGCCTCCTCCGCCTCCAGCATCACCGTGTCCGCCCCGGGCAACTACCGGCTGCGCGTCACCGTCAGCGATGGCGCTCTCTCCACCGCCTCCGACATCTGGCTCCAGGCCGTCCCCGCCAGCGCCGCCGTTCCCATCCCGACCAGCATCGTCCAACTGTCGCGCACTCCCGCGCCCTACGAGCACCCGCGCATTTTCTTCACCGACGCCGACCACGCCGCCCTGCGCACCGCCTCCCTCTCCGACTCCGTCGCCTCCGCCGCCCGCGCCTCGCTCGTCGCCAACGTCGCCGCCACCCTCGACAACCCCGCCCACGCCCTCGGCGCCGCCTACCTCCAGCTCAAGGCCGGCAACACTTCGTTCAACACCCAGGCGCTCACCCAGGCCCAGTCTCCCACCGGCGAGACCTTGGTCGGCACCTCCGCCTCAGGGCTCTACGGCGTCCTCTCCGCCGCCAGTTACCTCGCCTGGCTCGACCGCGACACGTCCGACGCGCGCCTGCGCGAACTCGCCCTCGCCGTCGCCACCGCCGCCCGCAACCACGCCACTTGGTGGCCCGCCGACCGCGCCGCCCAGCCCACCCCGACTTCCTTCAACAAGGACACCTACAGCGATCTCGGTTTCTGCTACGATGTGCTCTACGACTGGATGACCGCGGATCAGCGCCACGCCGTCCGCAGTCTGCTCGCCGCCCAGACCACCGGCCGCACCAGCTTCGGCGCCACCGAACCCGGCTACTCGCTCTCCACCAACTGGCGCACCCACCACGATCACATCATCCTCGCCTCCCTCGCCATCGAGGGCGAGACCGGCCACGACGCCGCCGCCCTCGCCACCAACCGCGCCGCCCTTAAAACCTTCCTCACCGAGTGGGGCGTCTCCGCCGACGGTTTCAACCGCGAGGGCCCCGGCTACTACGGCTTCGGCATGCACTCCGCCTCGCTCGCCCTCTACGCCCTCGCCCGCCGCGACGAAAACCTGCTCGCCACCACCCGCTTCTTCCAGTCCGCCCAGGAAATGTTCTACCAGATGGCCCCCGACGGCTCCGGCCGCATGTATGGCTCCAACGACGGTCCCGGCTGGGGCAACGGCAATGGCAACACCGCCCTCTATCCCATCCTAAAGGCCTCCTACCCCGCCGATCCGTTCATAGACTGGGTCACGCGCAACGCCCTCGCCCCGGCCAACTCCAACATCGCCGCCGGCATGCCGCTCATCATGGCCATCTGGGGCCGCGCCCCCCTCGCCGGCAACACCAGCTTCGCCGCCGCCGTCGCCGCCAGCCCGCGTCCGCTCCACCTTTTCTCCCCCCAGCGCGGCTTTGGCGTCGCCCGCTCCGACTGGTCCGACTCCGCCCTCCAGGTGGATTTTGAAAACCGTTTTGACTCTTTCGCCCTCGGCCACAGCCACGCCGTCAGAAATCACTTCACCCTCTTCGCCCTCGGCCGCGAATGGATCGGCGGCCACGGCTACCACTACACCGCCAACGACCTCAAATCCACCGTCCTCATTGACGGCCTCGGCCAGAGCAGCGCCTCCCTTCAGGCCCTCGCCGCCGCCGGCAAACCCGCCGTCATCAGCTGGCCTCCCCTCCCCGGCAAGTTCCTCGAAAACCTCGACCACCCGCTCCTCTCCGTTTTCGCCGGCGACGCCAAACCCGCCTACACTTACTCGTGGAAGGACCAGAGCTACGCCTACAATCCCGGCGACGTCCCCGCCGGCAGCATCGCCACCCCCTACCGCTGGAAGGACCTCGCTTACCCGGGCTTCACTTTCCCCACTCCTTCCACCGGCAACAACTCCTGGGCCGATACTTTCATCCGCGCCGAGCCCACGCCGTTCAACCCCGTCGAGCGCGCCTTCCGCAGCGTGCTCACCGTGCGCGGCTCCCGCCCTTACGTCCTCGTCCTCGACGATATCCAAAAGGACTCCACCCCGCGCACCTATACCTGGTCCGCCAACACCGTCACCAATTACAACGTCATAGACCTCGCCGCCCAGCCCGGCGCCACCGCCACCGAGGCGGTCTTTTTCCACACCACCACCGACACCGTCTCCGGCCCGCGCCTGCTCGTCCGCGTTCTCGACAGCCAGGGCACCGCCGCCACGCCCATCACCCTGGACAACACCGCCCTCGATTTCGGCGAGGGCCCCGTCGCCGCCCGCCGTATCCAGATTTCCCGCACCGCCGTCGTCGCCCCCGACTTTAAGATCCTCCTCTACCCCCACCAGTCCGGCGAGGCCCTCCCGGTCACCGCCTACAACCGCGCCACCGGCATCCTCACCATCACCTTGCCCGACGGCACCGCCGATGTCTTCCGCCTCGTCCTCCAGCCCGACGGCCGCACCCGCGTCGCCAGCTTCGCCCGCAACGCCGCCACCCCGCCCACCCTCGTCGCACCCGCCGCCCTCACCGTCCCCGTCGTCGCCCCCGCCACGTCCGTGCCGGTCACCTTCTCCCTCTCCGCCACCGCCGCCAACGGCACTCCGCTCACCCCCGTCGCCAACCCGCCGTCCGGCTTCGTTTTCCCGGTCGGCACCACTCCGGTCGTCGTCTCCGTCAGCGACGCCGCCGGCAACACGTCCACCGCCACCTTCGATGTCACCGTCGGCGTGCTCGCGCCCAACACCCCGGCCAACCTCGTCGTCACTCCCGCCTTCGCCAGCAACATCCTCTCCTGGTCCGCAGCCGCCGGCGCGACCACCTACAACGTCAAACGCGCCACCTCCCCCGGCGGTCCCTACACCGTCGTCGCCTCCGGTCTCACCAGCCCGTCCTACACCGACACCGGCCTCGCGAGCGGCACGGCTTACTACTACGTCGTCAGCGCCACCAACGCCGTCGGCGAATCCTCCGCCAGCACCGAGACCGCCGCCCCGCCCTCTTCGTCCACCGCCTTCAAGGCCACCAACACCACCGCCCCCGACCAGCCTTCCAGTTGGACTCCCTCCGGCATCCCCGGCGCGCTCGACACCGTGTCATGGAACGGCACCTACACCAGCGGCATCGTCTCCATCGGCTCCGGCCTCACCACCGCCCGCGTCCAGCTTCTCACCCCGTCCACCTCGGTCACGATCAACACCGGCACCGGACCGCTCACCCTCGGCGCGGGCGGCTTTGATCTCAACTCCTCCACCCAGAGCCTCTCGGTCAACGCCCCCATCGTCCTCAGCGCGCCCCAGACTTGGTCGCTCGCCGTCAGCCGCGTGCTCAACCTCAACGGCGTCATCTCCGACGCCTCCGCCGGCCACGCCCTCACCCTCGCGGGCAACGGCTCCATCGTCTTCGCCGGCAACAACACTTTCACCGGCCCGCTCGCCCTCACCGGCGGCACGCTCCATATCGGCCCTTCCGCCGGCGGCCTCACCGGCACCCTCGGCGCGGGCAACGTCACCCTCTCCGCCGGCACGCTGCGCTACAACCGTCTCGACGCCCAGGCCCCCGTCGGCGGTCTCTTCACCGCCACCGGTGGCACGCTCCAGATCAACTACGCCGCCGGCACTTTCACCCTCAACTCCACCAACCTGCCCGCCGCCTCGGTCAACACCATCGCCACCGTCACCGGCGTCAGCGGCGCGACGCTGATCGTGGACGCCCACCCCACCGCCAACCTTACGTTCGCCAGCAGTGTCGCCGGCCTCAACCTCACCTTGCGCAACGGTAACACGTTCCTCACCTCCAACCAGCCGGCCTCCAACCTTCGCATCGAGGGAGGCTCCTTCACTTCCACCGCCACCGACCGCTTCCAGCTCGCCACCGCCAACCAGACTTTCGTCATCACCGGCGGCACGGCCAACCTCACCGCCGGCGTCACCTTCGGCTTTCGCGTTGGCGGCTCCGGCAGCGCCACCCAAAACGGCACTCAAACCGTCACCGCTACCCAGTCCGGCGGCAATTTAACCGCCACCACGCTCAGCCTCGGCGGGTTGGACACTTCCGCCACCAAATCGCCGTCCTACACGCTCTCCGGCGGCTCGCTCACCCTCACCAGCAACAGCTCCATCGCCCTCCAGCTCGGTGCCGACACCGCAGGCCTCGGCTCCTCCGCCTTCAACCTTTCCGGCGGCACTCTCCGTGTGCCCGGCACCATCACCGGCGCGCAATCCGCCGCCAAACAGGTCTTCGCTTTCACTGGCGGCACTCTCGCCGCCGCCTCCGTCAACGCCACCAACCTCCGCGCCGCCCCCGCCTCCGCCAACGGCACTCTCACCCAGTCCGGCGGCACTCTCGCCCCCGGCGATGCCGGCACCGCCGGCCGCACTTCCATCACCGGTTCCTACCTGCTCGGTGCCAATGCCACCCTCGCCCTCGACCTCGCCGACACCACTCAGGCTTCCGCCTACCAACACGCCTCGGGCCGCCACGATTTCGTCTCCGTCTCCGGCACCACCTCCCTCTCCGGCAACTTGTCCATCACGCTCGCCCCGGGCTTCGTGCCCGCCGGCAACGCGACGTTTACCGTGCTGAGCTCCACCGGCGCCCTCTCGGGCACCTTCGCCAACGTCCCCTTCGGCCAGCGTCTCCTCATCACCGGCGGCCAGGGTAGTTTCATCGTCGGCCAGGCCGCCAACACCGTCACCTTGAGCCAATATCAGGTAATCGGCGCGCCGCTCATCACCGCCTCCTCTTCGCCCGCGTCCTTCACCGTCGGCGACGCCGCCGTCCTCGGCGTCACCACTTCGAGCCTCGTCCCCGTCACCTTCTCGTGGACCAAGAACGGCACACCCATCCCCGGCGCCGCCTCCAGCGCGCTCACTTTCGTCAATCTCACCGAAAACGACGCCGCCACCTACGAGGTCACCGTCACCAACGCCGCCGGCAGCGTCTCTCAATCCTTTACCGTCGCGCTCAGCATTCCGGTCTCAACCGCCACTACCGTGATTGACGCCGGCTCCACCCAGTCGTTCACCGCCGCCGCCGCCGCGTCCTCCTACCAATGGTTCCTCGACGGCGTCGCCGTCGGCACCGCCCGCACGTTCGCCTACTCTCCGGTCGCCAAGGCCGTCGGCACCCACTGGTTGCGCGTCGTCGAAACCTACGCCGTCGGCTCGCCCGTCACACGCACCTTTTCCGTCCGCGTCCGCATTCCCACTCCAACCAGCACTGTTAACTACTACGTCGCTCCCGCCCCCGCCGGCTCCGACTCCGCCGCCGGCACGCTGGGCGCGCCTTTCGCCACCCTCGAAAAGGCCCGCGACACCATCCGCCTGCTCTCGCGTCCGCTCCCCGCCGGCGGCGTCACCGTCTTTCTTCGCGGCGGTATCCATCGTCGCACTACCACGTTCGCCCTCGCCTCCCAAGACTCAGGCACCGAGGCCGCGCCGATCGTTTACGCCGCCTTCCCGGGCGAGACTCCCATCCTCACCAGCACCCGCGTCACTACTTCCGCCCAGTGGGCCCCCCTCGCCGTCGGCGAACAATCCCGCATCGCGCCCGGCACCGATGTCACCCGCATCTGGGAGCTCGATGTCACCGGCAACGCCCGCGCCGCCGCCTTCCCCGCCGTCTTCAACGAGTGGATCCTCTTCAACGCCCAGCGCGCCTCCCTCAACGGCGGTCTCTTCGAGGTCTTCTACAATGGCGAGCGCCAGCGCGTCTCCCGCTACCCCAACACCGATCTCACCAACGACACCCAAACCGCCGCCCTCGCCATGAACGGCGTCGCCACCGGCACCGCCGTTGACGGCACCGGCTACCTCAACGGCGCCGGCACCTACACCAGTTCCAACAGCACCGTCTCCACCGTCGGTGGCGCCTTCCACTACGCTCCCGCCGACGCCACCCGCGTCGCCCGCTGGCAGACCGGACTCGCCAAGGGCGGCGTCTGGCTCGCCGGCTACTGGCGTGTGCCTTGGCAGCTCAACGCCGCCCGCGTCGGCCTCATTGACTCCGGCAAACAGGTCATCGGCTTCGTCCCCAATCCTTCCAACGCCAACTCCGCCCTCATCTCCAATGGCATCGGCAACAAATACAACCGCCCTCTCGGCTCCAAAACCGAGCCGTGGTGGGTCCTCAATCTCCTCGAGGAGCTCGACCAACCCGGCGAATGGTGCGTGGATTTCAGCCGCCAGCGCCTCTACTTCCTC